>DOZU01000225.1 GCA_003517845.1 Clostridiales bacterium
CAGCGCGCTCCTGGCTGCCGGTAGCATCGTGCTCATCGCCATCTTCGTCCTTGCGTCCGGACTTCCCCTGATCCAGCGGGTTGGCGCATGGACCTTCCTGGCCGGCAAGATCTGGTCGCCGGCCACCGGCGAGTACGGCGCCCTGACCATGATCGTCGGTTCGGTAGTGGTGGCGCTGGCTGCACTCAGCCTTGGCGGCGGGCTCGGGCTGGGTTGCGCCATCTACCTGGCGGAGTTCGCCCCCAAGCGCCTGGCCGGTATCGTCCGTCAGGCCGTCCAATTGCTGGCGGGGATACCCTCGGTCGTCTACGGGTTCTACGGCCTCTCGGTACTGGTGCCGTTAATCCGCGGCCTTGGAGGGGGGCCGGGTCATTCAGCTTTGGCCGGCGGCATTGTGCTCAGCGTCATGATCTTGCCCACCGTAGTGAGCGTGGCCGAGGATGCGATCTCCGCCGTGCCCGATGAATACCGCGCGGGCGCGCTCGCCCTCGGCGCCACGCGCTGGCAGACGATGAGCCGCGTGCTGCTCCCCGCGGCGCGTTCAGGGATCGTGGCGGCGATGGTGCTGGGAAGCGGGCGGGCCATCGGCGAGACCATGGCCGTGATCATGGTCACGGGCAATGTCGTCCGCCTGCCCGGCTCCATCTTCGATCCGGTACGCACCCTCACGGCCAACATAGCCCTCGAGATGGCATATGCCGCCGGCGAACACCGGCAGGCCCTGTTCGCCATCGCCATCGTGCTGTTCGGCTTCGTCATGCTGCTGAACCTGCTGGCCCGTCTGGCCGGGGGGAGGAGGCGAGTCAGCAGATGACCGCGCGTGTCCGCGAGCGGGTCGCGCTGACCATCCTCGGTCTGGCGGCCGGCGCCACCGTGGTGGTGTTGCTGGTAATCATCCTCGGCGTCCTGGCCCGGGGCATGGGCGAGATCAACCTGACCTTCCTCACCCAGTTGCCGCGTTCCATGGGTCGCGAGGGCGGCATCCTGCCCGCCATCGTCTCAACCGTCCTCCTGACCCTGGTAGCCCTCGCCATTGCGTCGCCCATCGGCATCGGGGCCGCCATATACATGGCCGAGTATCTGCGCAGCCGGCGGGCGGCCACCATCATGGCTTTCGGCACCGAATCCCTGGCAGGCGTGCCCTCGATCATCTTCGGCATCTTCGGCTTCGGTCTGTTCGTCCTGTACCTGGACATGGGGTGGTCGGTGCTATCGGGGGCACTGACCCTCTCGCTCATGGTGTTGCCCACCATCGTTCGGACGGCGGAGGAGGCCCTGCGCGCCGTCCCCATGACCTACCGGGAAGGGGCGCTGGCCCTGGGGGCCACGCGTTTCCAGACGGTGATGCGCGTGGTATTGCCCTCGGCCTTGCCGGGGATCGGTACGGGCATAGTGCTGGCCATAGGTCGGTGCGTCGGTGAATCGGCCGCCCTGCTGCTGACCGCCGGCGCCGCCCTCGGCATCCCCCGCCATCTCGGCGACCCGGCGCGGGCGATGGCCGTCCACCTTTACCTCCTGGCTTCCGAGGGCATCAGCATGGAGAAGGCTTACGGCACGGCATCGGTACTGATCTTCCTGGTCATCGTAGTCAACGCCGTGGCCAATCACCTGGCACGCCGCCAGGGAGCCAAAGTGAGGCGGTCGGCATGAGCGAGGACGGCACCAAGTTCAGCATCACCGATCTGGGCGTCAGCTACAATAACCTGCCGGCCTTGTCCGGGATCAGTTTCGATGTCCCTGGCAAGAGAGTGACCGCCCTCATTGGACCATCGGGGTGCGGCAAGTCCACCTTCCTACGTACCCTCAATCGTATGAACGAACTCATCCCGGGAGCGCGCACCCGGGGAAGAGTGATGATGGACGACCAGGACATCTATGCGCCGGAAGTCGACCCGGTGATGCTCCGCAAACGAGTGGGCATGGTGTTCCAGCGGCCGAACCCCTTCCCCATGACCGTTTACGATAACGTGGCCTTCGGCCCCCGGATCCACGGCCTTCGCGATCGCGGCCTGCTCGATCACATCGTCGAAAGCAGTCTCAAAGCCGCCGTCCTCTGGGAGGAGGTACGCCACCGGCTGCACCGTCCCGCGCTGGACCTGTCGGGCGGACAGCAACAGCGCCTGGTCATCGCCCGTCTCCTCGCCGTCGAGCCGGAAGTGCTGCTGATGGACGAGCCGGCCTCCTCGCTCGACCCGATTTCCGCCGCCCATCTTGAAGAGCTGATCCGGGAACTCAAACAGGCATACACCGTGATCATCGTAACCCATAATTTGCAGCAAGCAGCCAGGGTGTCGGACCACACCGCGTTCTTCCTGAGCGGCGAACTCATCGAGTTCAACTTGACCTCCCGGCTGTTCACCCATGCTTCTGACCGGCGTACCGAGGACTACATCACCGGCAGATTCGGATAGGAGGGTTGTCTCGTGCCCCGGTCGACGTTCCTGGCCGATCTGCAAGAGCTAGAGAACGCCATGCTGAAGATGGGATCGCTGGTCGAGGAGGCGATTGCTCGGGCGATCGACAGCCTGGTTCGCCAGGACAACGAACTCGCCCGCTCGGTCATCCAGGGAGATGACCGCATCGACGCCCTGCAACTCGAAATCGAAGACCGTTGCCTGAGACTGATCGCTCTCCAGCAGCCGCTCGCCCGTGACCTGCGTTTCATCGGCACCGCCCTCAAGATCGTCACCGATCTCGAACGCATCGCCGACCACGCCGCCGACATCGCTCAGGTGGCGCTGCGCCTGAGCGGCGAGCCCTACATCAAGCCCCTGATCGACATCCCCCGCATGGCCGAGCTGGCGCGGGGCATGCTCCGAGACTCCCTGACCGCCTATGTCCAGGAAGATGTCGATTTGGCTTACAGTATGGCCGATCGCGACTCGCAAGTTGACTCGCTTTACAACCAGGTGTTCCGGGAACTGCTGGTCTTCATGATGGAAGACCCGCGCACTATCCCCCAGGCTACCCGCCTGCTGATGGTGGCCCAGTACCTCGAGCGGGTGGCCGATCATGTGACCAACCTGGGCGAAT
>DOZU01000185.1:0-2469 GCA_003517845.1 Clostridiales bacterium
GCACTCCGGTGAAGCGCGGGAGGAGCACGACCGAGTCACTGCGGGAGACGACCACGCCGCCCTCCGCCTCCGTATCTACCAGGGCGGAAGCGAGCCGCTTCAAACCGTCCTTCAGCTTCTGGATCCCCTGCTCCTGGCCGGCCTTCAGGAACTGGCTTGCCAGGGCGTCGATGTCCGCGACCACCACCCACGAGCACCCGTCGAGGTTCATGCCGTATGCGTTCGCCCGCCGCGTGGCAACCTCGTCCGACATCTCCCCGTCGAACAGGTCATCGAAGAAGTCGCGCTGCAGGCGCACCACCGCATCCTGCCTCGTCCTCTCCAGCAGCAGTTCAACTGTAAGGGGCATGGAGCATTGCGAGAGCAGCAGTTGCTTGGCATTCAGGGGTGCGATCCCGAGCGCGAGCACGTACCCGAGGAGGATGGTCTCGGTGCCGAGGGGCAGTGCGGCGAACCGTTCTCCGTTCGTCTCGCCTACCAGCACGGCGCTGCCGAGCTCGGCATCGGGCCGGGCCTCCTCCAGGGCCGACCGCCAGTCGGTGGCCACCTCTCCGGCCAAGGGATCTGCGGCGTGGGGTGACGAGAAGTGGCGCAGTTGGAATGACGGCGTCAGGAGCAGCACGGGCACGTCCAGCAGCTCTGCCACACGTCTGACCATCGCTTCCGGGCCTGCGCTCTTCAAGACCATGTGCTCGAGCTCGATGTGGGCCCGCAGGGCGGAATCGAGGTACTGAGCTTGCCGGTTGATGACGGCGCCCATGACGGGGGTGATGATCTCGATGTACTTGACGTCGAGCGGCAGCTCCAGCAGGGGGAACTTCAGTTCGTTGGCCCGGGCGGCCACGCATTCCGGGATGCTCCCGAGGTACCGCTCCGAGTAGCAGATGGCCAGGGCCGCCGCGTCCGCGCAGACCAGGTCTTCCACCAGTTGAACGAGGGCGTGCTCACTGTGCCGGTACGAGTAGCCGGCGGTGATCATCAGCTCGTACCCCTGAAACCACCGCACCGCGTCCGGTACCTCGATAACGCTGACATGGCGGATCACGTTGTCCAGGCCATCCTGGCCGGCAACCACGCGCGCCTTCGTCAGTCAGCCGAGGCTGAGGGCTTCCCGCACGGTGATCCCGGATATGACCGGCTGGTAACCGGCTGTATGCTGAACCACCGAGGACTCCTCCTGCTCTCAATCGGTCCTTGCCGGGACTGCACGCGCGTCTCCCGGCGACCCCCGTGAGGATGGACCCGTTCTGCCTCTGGCGAGGTGGGCGGTGCCGGATTGAGCGCTTCACCCCCGCCGCCGATCGCGGGGCAGCGGAGCGCGGGGGGAGAAACGGCGTCTCAGGGCTCTTTGTGAACAGTATACAACAGTTTCGCCTGTGAGTCAGCACGCCGATCGGGGCGTTGGGCAGGGCGTGGTCCCTCCGAGGGAGACTGCAAGTCCTCCCCTCTCAAGGCGAGTTCCTGCCAAAGGGACCAACGATAACCCATGGCCCCCTCCTCGCCCCTAACGCGACCAGTGGTACAAGTCGCCGTCAAGTCGTCTTGCCCCGTGGCTACTGGTAAGACGCATGGCCGTGGCGGCGGCGAAGCCAGGCCGCGGTGAGGGTGAGCATCCCGGCAGCCACCGCCCCCGGGATCCAGGGCGATCGAGTCCGGGGCGCGGTCTCGGCGTCGCCCGGCGGCCGACCTTGCTCTTGGGCCGTATCCACCAGGGTCTGGAGCCCCCCGGCGTCCTCGACCTCGACCCGGTACTCGACCCGGGCCCCGGGGGGGATCGCCCCGACGTGGTACGCCCGGGAGGTCCGGTATGTGTCCTGCCCCACTGGTGTCCGCTCGTCGGCGACCATCTCTCCCCGCCCGTCCTGGACCAGCCACGCGGTTGCCCTCAGGGAGACCATGTCGCCGTCGGGGTCCTCCGCGTGGATGCGGAGCCACCAGTCATCGGAGTGGGGGTCGGGGTAGAGCTCCGCCGTGACAACCGGCGCACTCCGCGTCATGCTCCCGGCCGGCAGCAGCGACTCCACCCACCGCTGCACGGCCAGGCTGGCCCGGGAGTCCCGGAGTTGACGGTAGATCGCTTCCACCCGGGCCCGGTCGCCGGCGGCGTGGGCGTTCCCGGCGAGGTGGTAGAGGGCCTCGGCCCGGGCCTCGTAGAGGAGCAGGGTGGGCTGCTGCTGGGGGGTGGCCCCGGCCTGGAGCGCCCGCACCCGGGCCAGAAGTCCGGCGTGATCCCCCTGCCGGTGCAGCTCCTCCAGGTCCGCCGCATCCTCGGGCAGGTACCAGGCGGCCACGGCCAGCATGCCCCGGCCATCCATGACCAGGCGGATGTTTTCCGTGGGCTCGAAGTCGCTCCACTCCCACACCAGGCTGGAGCCCTCGAAGCGGTAACCGCCGGGGCTGACCGAGCTGAGCTGGTGGGGGAGGATGTTCTCGAGCTCGAAGGTGACCTTCGCCCGGCCGATGTTGCCG
>DOZU01000185.1:2785-2926 GCA_003517845.1 Clostridiales bacterium
TTCGCCCGGCCGATGTTGCCGTGCCAGGTGGACCCGGTAACCAGGATGTAGCCGGTGCCGACCTGCCCGTTGGACCAGAAGGTGTGGCGGCACCAGTAGGTGTTGCGCACCTCCCGGGTCTGCCCCGGGGCGAAGTCGACT
>DOZU01000240.1 GCA_003517845.1 Clostridiales bacterium
GGCCTATATCGAAACCTCAGGGGCGGGCGGGAGCGGGTTGATTTCGCAGCCTGCTTGTGCTATCGTGAAGGAGACGAGAAATCGCACGAACTGCGGGCAAGACGGACGCGTGGGACTTGAGGCCGGGGTGTGGCTCAGCTTGGTAGAGCGCCTGGTTCGGGACCAGGAGGCCGGCGGTTCAAATCCGCCCACTCCGACCAGCTAAAAAGAGGTGGGGTCGCCAGGAAGGCGTTGATCTTCTCGGCGGCCTCTCTTTTCTTGCGGCGAGGGGATGAAGGCCGGTGAAGCTTTCGGCACGCGAAATGGTCTTGGCGGCTCTCTTTGCCGGGCTAACGGCGGTCATGGCGCAGATTGCCATCCCCGTGGGCTTCATGCCCGTGCCGATTACCGGGCAGACTCTGGCGGTAATGCTTGCGGGAGCGCTGTTAGGGGCAAGGCTTGGCGCTTTCAGCCAATCGGTCTACCTCCTGTTAGGAGCGATGGGGTTGCCGGTATTTGCTTTTGCCCGGGCGGGACTCGATGTGCTGCTCGGTCCGACCGGTGGCTTTCTGGTTGGCTTTGTCGCCGGCGCGTACGTGACAGGCAAGCTGCTCGAGAGGAACCCGCAACCGTCACTGCTCTATCTCTTGTTTGCCATGGTTCTTGGCGGAATTGTGGTGATCTATATTCCCGGCGTACTGCAGTTCGCGCATGTCACCGGAATGCCGCTTGCCAATGCGCTGGTGGCCATCTGGCCGTTCACCCCGGGCGATGGCTTGAAAATTATTGTTTCTGCCGTCATCGTACGTACCATACTGGCCAGGAATCTGACCGGCCAGCTACAGCCGAGTAGATGGCTGTAGTGAGGAAGTGGTCGTTGATGCGCTCGCGGCCGTGGTCAGGCTGGCGGTGACGTGCCATCACCCTGACCGCCTGTTCGGCGGCAGGGGCGGGTTCCGAACTCACCCCTGCCCCGAAGGCTTGCACGTCCGAGAATGCCGTCTGCCGCAGCGCCTCCGTTTTCATGCCCCGTGGGGCATGCGGGTCCATCAGGAGAACGGCGCCAGATGCAGGCAAGGCTGCTCGGCGCCGGCTCTGTCCCCGGGCCGGCGGCTAACAGCCCAGTTGCCTGGCAATGACCATCCGCTGGATCTCGGAAGTCCCTTCGCCGATGGTCATCAGTTTGGAGTCCCGCAAGTAGCGCTCCACCGGATACTCTTGCACATAGCCATAGCCGCCATGGATCTGCACCGCCTCCAGGGCCGCGCGCACGCAGGCTTCCGAGGCATATAGTTTGGCCATGGCCGCCTCCCGGGTGAAGGGAAGGCCCTGGTCCTTCAGCCAGGCCGCTCGCCAGGTAGCCAGGCGGGCCAGTTCCACCTCGGTGGCCATATCCGCCAGCTTGAACTGGGTAGCCTGGAAGCTGGAGATAGGTTTGCCGAACTGGACTCGCCCTCGGGCATAACTGAGCGCTGCGTCGAGACACGCCTGAGCGATCCCGACCGACAGGGCGGCGATGCTGATCCGGCCCCCGTCCAGGATCGCGAGGAACTGCCGGAAACCATCGCCCGGGTTCCCCAGCAGGTGGTCGGCCGGCACCCGGCAGTCCTGGAAGGAGAGTTCCACCGTGTCCGAGGCCCGCAGCCCGAGTTTATGGTAGCCCGAACCGACGCGGAAGCCGGGGGTGCCTGCCGGTACCGCGAAGTTGGAGATGCCCCTATGCCCTGCACTCCGGTCGGTGACGGCGGCGATGACCACGACGCCGGCAATTGAGCCGTTGGTGATGAAGCACTTGGACCCGTCGATCACCCAGCAGTCGCCATCGCGGACCGCCCTGGTCTCGATGCCCCCGGCATCGGAACCGGCATTGGGTTCGGTCAGGGCGAATGCCGCCAACATCTCACCCCGGGCGCAGGGGATCAGCCACCGCCGTTTCTGCTCCTCCGAACCGAAACGGTGAAAGGGGGAGGCCCCGAGGGAAACGTGGGCGGCATAGGTTATCCCCAGGGAGGCGGAGGCGCGACCGATCTCTTCCACGGCCAGGGCATAGGCCAGGTAGTCGGAACCAACTCCGCCGCAATCCTCCGGGAACGGCAGGCCGAAGAGGTCCAGCTCGCGCATGCGGTCGAAGATGCTCCGCGGCAGGCGGCCCTCCTCTTCCCAGCTTGCGGCGGAGGGCGTCACCTCCCGATCAACGAACTCCCTTACTGTCTTGCGGATCATCTGGTGCTCTTCATCGAGCGCGAAGTCCACGGCCGGCACCTCCCGGGCAAGCATGACCGACCGCCGAACCTCCCGGGACAGGAATCGGGAGCAGGCCGGCGTCCGACCAGTTCCGCCCAGCCAGGGCCAACTCCTGTCTTGCCGCTTCCCGCGGAAAGGAAAAATCAGAACCGCCAGGTGCTTGCGCCGATCGTCAAGCAGGAATTGCGGGGAGATGGCAAGAAAAGGGCGGCGGACCAAACCGCTGCGTTTCGAACTTTCAGATTGCTGCGGCGCGGGCGAATTCGGCAACGGGGAAGGGGCACGCCCAGGCGAATGGAAGCGATCGCGTCCCGCATACCCACCCACAGTCAGGAGTTCCTGGCCGGTCGCCGCCACCACGCATCGCTGGCCGAAGAGTTGCGCAGCCGACTGGAGCTGGTCCGAGCAGGAGGCGGCGAGCGGGCGCTGGCCCGCCACCGGTCGCTGGGGAAAATGACCGCCCGCGAACGCATCGATGGGCTGCTGGATGCCGGTTCGCCGTTTTTGGAGCTATCGGCGCTGGCGGCTTGGGCCATGTATGACGGCGAGGCGCCGGCCGCGGGCATCATCACCGGCATCGGTCGCGTGGCGGGGACGGAGTGCGTCGTGGTCGCCAATGACGCGACCGTCAAGGGCGGCACGTACTACCCTATGACGGTGAAGAAGCACGTTCGCGCCCAGGAGATTGCCCTCGCCAACCGCCTGCCCTGCATCTATCTGGTGGACTCGGGGGGCGCCTTCCTCCCGCTGCAGGCCGAGGTGTTCCCCGACCGGGAGCATTTCGGCCGCATCTTCTACAATCAGGCCCGGCTGTCGGCAGCGGGGATTCCCCAGTTAGCGGCGGTCATGGGGTCGTGTACGGCGGGTGGGGCGTACGTCCCGGCCATGAGCGACGAGGCGGTGATCGTGAAGGGGACCGGCACCATCTTCCTGGGCGGGCCGCCCCTGGTGAAGGCCGCCACCGGGGAAGACGTCACGGCGGAAGAACTGGGTGGGGCCGACGTGCACGCGCGCCGGTCGGGCGTGGTAGACCATTACGCCGAAGACGACCGCCAGGCCCTTCAGATCATGCGGGATATAGTGGCCACCCTGAACCACCGCAAGCAATGGGATCTCGACATCGCCGAGTCGGAGGACCCGGCCTATCCCCCGGAAGAGCTATACGGGATCCTTCCCGTGGACCTGCGTACTCCCTATGACGTGAGGGAAGTGATCGCCCGCATCGTGGATGGGAGCCGCCTCGCCGAATTCAAGGCGATGTACGGGACGACGCTGGTCTGCGGCTTCGCCCGCATCCAGGGCATGTTGGCCGGCATCGTGGCCAACAACGGGGTGCTGTTCGTTGACAGCGCGGAGAAGGGCACGCACTTCATCGAGCTGTGCGGGCAGCGGGGCATCCCCATCGTGTTCTTGCAGAACATCACCGGGTTCATGGTGGGCCGGCAATACGAGGCGGCAGGGATCGCGCGCGCGGGCGCCAAGATGGTCCACGCCGTATCCACCTGCAATGTCCCGCGCTTCACCGTGGTCATCGGCGGGTCCTACGGAGCTGGCAACTACGCCATGTGCGGCCGCGCGTATGAGCCCCGCTTCCTCTTCATGTGGCCGAACGCCCGCATCAGCGTGATGGGCCCCGAACAGGCCGCCGGCGTCCTGGTCACCGTGAAGCGCGAGCAGTTGTCCCGCGACGGCAAGGCACTCTCCCCCGGGGAGGAAGAGGCGATCGTGCGACCGATCCTCGACAAGTACGAAGCGGAAGGCAGTCCGTATTATAGCACGGCCCGGGTGTGGGATGACGGGATCATCGACCCGACCAAGACCCGCGGTGTCCTGGCTCTCGCCCTGTCGGCCGCGATGAACGGCCCCATCGAGCGCATGAAGCCGGGCGTCTACCGGATGTGACCATGGACGAGACACTGCGTTGCAGCGTCGGCGGACCACGGATGACCGTCACCCTGTGCCGGCCGCGGGTGCACAATGCCCTGAATGCCGAGTTGATCGCCTTGATAGACCAGGCCTTCCGCGAGGCGGCGGGACGGGAAGAGGTCCGATACGTGGTGCTGGAAGGCGAGGGGACATCTTTCTGCGCCGGCGCGGACCTGAAGTGGATGCAGGCGGCGGTGGACCTCCCACCCGAGGAGAACCGAGCCGACGCGGCGCGCCTGGCCGCGGCCCTGGAGGCCATCGCAACCTGCCCGAAGCCGGTGATCGCCCGGGTCCATGGGGCCTGCCTTGCCGGGGGCATGGGCCTGGCGGCGGCATGCGATCTGGCGGTGGCCGCTCCGGACACGGTGTTCGGACTGGCAGAGGTGCGGCTCGGGCTGGTCCCGGCCATCATTTTCCCCTACTTGCTCCGGAAGGTCGCCCCCCACCAGTTGCTGCGCGTGGCCCTCACCGGCGAACGATTCGATGCGACCCGGGCTCGGGAAATGGGCCTCATCCACGAGGCGGCTGACGAACCGGAGGCCGTGGTCCGGCGGTGGGGCGACCTGCTGGTGACCGGAGGCCCGCGGGCCCTCGCCCGGGTCAAAGCGATGTTTCGCGCCGTGCCGGGGATGTCGTGGGCGGCCGCGCAGCAACATGCGGTGGAAGTGATCGCCGAGGTGCGCGCCGGCCCGGAAGCCCAGGAGGGCACCGAGGCCTTCCTGCAGAAGCGGAGACCGCCATGGGCGCTGTAGACGTGACCAAGATCCTGGTTGCCAATCGCGGCGAGATCGCCGTGCGCATCATCCGCGCCTGCCGGGAACTGGGGATCGCGACGGTAGCCGTGTATTCCGAGGCGGATGCCCTGGCACCCCATGTGCTCCTCGCCGACGAAGCGGTGCCCCTGGGTCCGCCGGAACCCGCGCAGTCCTATCTGCACATCGGCCGCATGGTGGAAGCCGCCCGGCGCACCGGCGCTCAGGCCGTTCATCCCGGCTACGGCTTCTTATCCGAAAACCCGGACTTCGCCGCCGCATGCGGCGAGGCTTCCCTCACCTTCATCGGTCCGCCCGCCGCGGTAATCCGGGCGCTCGGCGACAAGTCGCGAGCCCGGCGACTGGCGGCGGGTGTAGGCGTGCCCATCGTGCCCGGCGCCGATGACCCCGGCACCGGGGAGGGAGCGCTGCGCGAAGCGGTCCTCCGTCTGGGGTTGCCGGTGCTGCTGAAGGCGGCGGCGGGCGGCGGCGGCAAGGGCATGCGGACGGTGCGGGACGCCGCCGACCTCGAGATTCAGGCGCAAGCCGCGAGGCGCGAGGCGACCGCCGCTTTCGGAGACGGCACTTTGCTGGTCGAAAAGCTGATCGAACGGCCCCGCCACATCGAGGTCCAGATCCTCGCTGACACGCATGGCAATGTCGTGCATCTGGGTGAGCGAGAATGCAGCGTCCAGCGCCGCTATCAAAAAGTGGTCGAGGAGTCGCCGTCTCCTCTGGCCGATGACGCATTTCGGGCCGCACTCGGCGAAGCAGCGGTACGAGTGGCTCAAGCCGCCGGCTACGTGAACGCGGGCACGGTCGAGTTCCTGGTGGATGACCGCCGGAACTTCTACTTCCTCGAGGTCAACACCCGCTTGCAGGTGGAGCACCCGGTAACCGAGATGGTAGCCGGGGTGGATCTCGTGCAGGCTCAGATCCGCGTAGCCGCAGGCGAAGTCCTCGGCTTGCGCCAGGATGACGTCGCCCTGCGGGGGTGGGCTATCGAGTGCCGCGTATATGCCGAGGACCCGGAGGCGGGTTTCGCGCCTTCTCCCGGCCGGGTGTTGCACTTGTACGAGCCGCAACTGCCCGGGGTGCGCGTGGACTCCGGCATTCGCGCCGGCCAGGACATCCCCGTGCATTATGATCCGATTTTGAGCAAGGTCATTGCGTGGGCGCCAACGCGATCGGCCGCCATCCGCCGTATGAGCCAGGCGCTGAGGGAATACGTGATCCTTGGCCCCCGGACTAACCTCCTGCATCTCCGCGCGATTGTGGATCACCCCTCCTTCGCGGCCGGCGACCTGTCGACGCAATTCCTGCCGGACCACCTGGGCGAGTGGCGGTCGCCCGCTCCACCGCTCGAGGTCCTGGCGGTGGCGGCGGTCCTGGCGGAATCAACTCGTCAGGCTCCCGGTTCCTCCCGCCGCCGCGGCCCCTGCCCCATCGTTGCGAGCCCAGCTTTCGCCGATCCCTGGGACCGCCTGCGCGGCTGGAGACCATGATGAGAATTCTTCATGGCGTGCTGGCCTGCGGCAATCAGTCCGTGCCTTATGCGGTCGAAAGGGAAGGTATTGCCGCCACCGCCCGGGTCGGGGACTGCGAGGTCATCCTCAGCGTACACCCGGTAACGCCCGGGATCTTGGCCGTCACCTGCAACGGTCAGAATCTGCAGGTTCACTGGGCTACGGACGGCCCGCGGACCCTGCTGCATATTAAAGGACAAACCTATGAGTTTGAGTTCGGGAGGGCGGGTCCGGGACGGGCGCGTGCCCAGGTGGCGGAGGGCGACCTGCGGGCGCCCATGCCCGGCGTGGTAACCCGGATGCTGGTTCGGCCGGGGCAGACGGTCAACACGGGCGATCCGCTATGCGTGGTCGAGGCCATGAAGATGGAGCACCTCGTACGCGCCGTCCGGCCCGGGCGGGTGGTTCGCGTCACCGAACCGGGGACACAGGTCGAGAGCGGCGCCATCGTGGTGGAGGTGGAGAAGGCGGCGGACGATGCCGATCGACGCTGATCTAATTCCCGCCTCCGGACGTGCTCCCGCGGGAGTTCGGGTAGTGGAGGTCGGCCCGCGCGACGGCTTGCAGGACGAAACGGGGAGCATCACTATCGAGGCCAAGGTGGCGTTCATCGAGCGGCTTGCCGAGGCCGGACTCCCCACCATCGAGGTCGGCTCCTTCGTTCGGCCCGACCTCGTGCCCCAGATGGCCGACACCGAAGAAGTTTTGAGGCGCTTGCGGCCCCGCGACGGCATTACCTACATGGCCCTGGTGCCCAACCGCCGCGGTCTCGAGCGGGCGCTGGCCGGTGGAGTACGGGCTATAGCGGTTCTCACCGCGGCGTCCGATGCCTTCACCCGCGCGAACACCGGGATGACGGTAGACGAATCGCTGCGAAAGTGCCGCGACCTCATCGACCATGCCCGGCGGTCAGACCTCCTCGTGCGCGGCTACCTCTCGACGGCTTGGTGGTGCCCGTACGACGGACCGGTGGATCCCCGGGGCGTCCGTCGCGTCGCCCGGGAACTGCTCGACATGGGGTGCCAGGAAATATCGCTGGCCGACACGGTGGGCGCCGCGACTCCGAACGAGGTCCGCCGATTACTGGAAATGCTGTTGGCGGAGATCCCTGCCGACCGGCTGGGGGTGCACTTCCACGATACCCGGGGGACGGCCCTGGCCAACGTACTGGCGTCGCTTGAACTCGGCATAACGACCATCGATGCCTCGGCCGGAGGTCTGGGCGGGTGTCCGTTCGCGCCGGGGGCCCTGGGCAACCTGGCCACCGAGGACCTGCTGTACATGCTGCACGGCATGGGCATAGTCACCGGCGTCGACCTCGACCTCGTCCGGAGCAGTTCGGCGCTACTGGAAACGGCCCTCGGCCGGAGGCTTCCGTCCCGCTACTTGCAGGCCGGCCCGCCGCGTCGCGGGTAATCGGAGTACAGCCCGCCAGGAAGCTCATGGCGAGCTGAAACGAACCCGCCCCCCGTCTGGACATCCTGCCACCGCCAACACCATGTGGTGCCATGCTTGCCATTATGTGGGAACTATGGCATACTATTTTGGCGGGCTGCCCCAGGGCAGATCGTCTCCCGAATGGAGGGTTCGGTGCTCCGAGTCTTGGCTGTAGGGGTTAACGTGGTCATCGTCCCCGGTAGGACCGTGCCTGACGGCACGATCATCGGTGCCGGCATCCTCGTCCACGCTCCCATCGCGCCCGGCCGTTACACGCTGGAACAGGCGGTGCACTATGTGCCTTTCGACCAGGGCGAGCCGCCTCCCAAACCCATCCGCCGCGCAGGAGAATCGGAGCGGCGGTCGAACTCCCGCTGGGATGAGGTCCGGGCAGGCGGGGGAATGAGGCCCGGGCGATCATAGACCCTGGCGGCAGGTGGGGCGGGATGCGGCGAGCGGAACGGCAGCCGCTCGGCGGGCTGCGGCGGGCAATCATGCTGAGGATCCTTGTGGTGCTGGGAGCAGTGCTGTTCCTCATGTTGGGCGTCTTGCCGAGGGTGCGATAGTCGGCCGACGGGTTCGGCGACCCGCGAGAGGGACCTCGCCGGCCGTGCTGTGGTGGAGGGGCGAATCGGGGGCGGGGTTCAGGTGCTGCGGGTCATCGGTCCTGACGGCCGGTGAGCTGCGCCAAGGCCCGACTGAGGACCAGGCGATTGTTGGGGTAGTCACATTGGACCGGCGCGGTTTCGGCCGGGCACCAGCGAAGGTCTGCCACCTCCCCTGGCTGGGGGCGCGCCTCGCCCGGCAAGGCTTCCACGAGGAAGTAGGTGACTTCCTTGACCACGTCGCCGTCATCCGCCCCCTCAAGCGGATAGCACGCGGTACCTGGAAGACTACCCACCCGCCCGATGACTCCCGTCTCTTCCTCGATCTCGCGCAAGGCCGTCTGGGCGGGGGTTTCTCCCCGCTCCCCTTTGCCCTTGGGCAAAGTCCACCAGCCGAAACGGTCCAGGATCAACAGGAACTCCCAACCCCGGCCGGTTGCCCGAAACACCACTCCGCCCGCTGCTTTCTCCCGAACTGGCACGCGCTCACCTTGAAATGAGACATGAGGCCACCTGGACGCCGGGCCGGACGATCAGGGATTCGGGCACGGGTCTCCGCCGCCCCCGGGTCGAGTTCTTAGTCCTCAACCCGCCCCTGCCCGGAACCGATCACCGGCACGGCGTCCAGGATGGCCCCACGTGAATTCGCACTGCAGCTGATGAAGATTGCCCTCGATGCGTCGTTCGCCGTCGCTCTCGCCATACCCTGCATCACTGAAAAATTCATTCGGCCCCGGATCCCGTGTCCCCTGCCGGATCACGTGCATGCGCCCATGTTGACCCTCAAGGATGTAGGGGCGGGTTCGGAACCCGCCCCTACGGTGGCAGCCAGATCGCGCTCCCCATGGT
>DOZU01000239.1 GCA_003517845.1 Clostridiales bacterium
TACCAGCGCGAACTCGACGAGGGCCGCACCCTCTTCCCCGCGAAGACGGCGCACGGCCAACCCTCCCCATAGTAGCGGAGCGCTTCCGATCCGCCGCACTCAGTTCGCGATCGCGCCGTTCAGCCGGTCGATGATCTCCTGCAACCTCGCCTGCAGGGTCGTGCCGAGTTCACTGAGGGTGGCGATGAGGACGACTACGACGAGGGCAAGCAGTAGGGCGTATCACCTCTAACATTAGTGGTTCAAGGGGGCGGCTGCGAGGACGATCCGAGTCAGGCTGGCCACCCGCGCAGGCGCTCCGGTGCCGGGCGGCGGAGCACCTCTTGGACCACGGCCAGGCGCAGGCTCGTGAAGCGGGCCCAGCGCTCCGGTTCCTTCCCGTCCGAATCCGCGGTAAAGACCCGGCACTGTGGGCAGTAGTTAGAGGCACCTACGGTCTGGCCCACCCGCAGATCGCGACGTTCGGTGGGGCCGGCGCACATGGCGCAGGGCTGCATGGCTGGGCTCCTTTCAGGCGGGGGCGGGCGCGGATTCTGCCGTTTCGGCAGGCACCCCCCAACGGGCCGTCAAACTCAACTGTCCCTGCGGCGGACAAGAGGTGGCGGGGGCTCCCGGGCGCGGCCGCTGCGCGGCGTCCCCTGAGGGCCGTGCTGGTCGAGACCGCCGAGGAGGGGCAAGAGGCGGCAGGCAGAAGGTGCTTCGCGTTCGACCGAGAACTTGAACTCGGGATCAAGCGGGCTTTCGGCCAGGTGCACCGGCAGCAGACCGCAGGGGTCCCGGCAGGACTTACACGGACACGAATCCCGGCGAGAGGAGGCTACAATGAAGGGTTTCGTTCCAACACCGCGCAAAACGGTCGACGCGATGGTCGAGCTATTGTTTCGCAAGAGGCACCCTGAACCGAACGATGCCGTGCTCGACCCGGGCTGTGGGACGGGCGAGTTCATTGACGGCATCATCCGCTGGTGCGACCGGAAGCGTCTTGCGCTTCCACGCATCACCGGCGTCGAGTCCGATCCCCGTCACCTGCCCCTTTTGCACTCGAAGTACATGCGGTTGCGGACTGTCGAGATACAGCACGCCGATTTTCTCACGGACGGACGTACAACCTACAACTTCGTCGTCGGTAACCCTCCCTATGTCGCAATTACGGCGCTCTCTGACAGCGAGAAGACGCGATACCGCGCACGTTACGCAACCGCCCGCGGCAGGTTCGATCTCTATTTGCTCTTCTTTGAGCAAGCGCTTCGCAGCCTTGCTCCCGGAGGACGGCTCGTCTTCATTACGCCGGAGAAGTACGTGTATGTGGAAACGGCAGGACCTCTTCGAGATCTGCTCGCACGCCATCACCTGGAGGAAATCCGCTTTCTTCAAGAGGATACATTCGGCGACCTCGTTACCTATCCAACCATCACTGTTGTCCGCCGCGCACCGCCAGGCAGGACGCGAGTCAGGCGCCGGGACGGCTCCCTGGCGACAGTAACTCTACCTTCCGGGGGGAAGCCGTGGCTGCCCCTGCTGGAGGGCTCTGCGCCACAGCAGACGGCCGTCACACTTGGAGACCTGTGTTTGCGGATCAGTTGCGGTGTGGCGACTGGCGCGGACAGCGTATTCATACAACCGGTCGAGAGCCTCGACCCGGAGCTTCGACGCTTCGCATACCCCACGATAGCGGGCCGGCAACTGACGCCGACGACAACAGAGCTTTTGCAGCATTTCGCGATGCTCATCCCCTATAGTGCGGACGGCCAGTTGCTCCCATTGGAAGAGCTGGGCGCTTTTGGCCGCTACCTGATGCGCGACGATGTTCGCCAGCAACTGCTGGCGCGTACCTGTGTCCGCCGCAAGCCTTGGTACGCTTTTCACGAGACGCCTCTGCTACGAGAGATTCTGCGGCCCAAAATTCTCTGCAAGGACATTACTAGTACGCCGCGCTTCTGGGTGGATCGTTTAGCTCAGTTTGTCCCCCGGCATTCGGTGTATTACATTGTGCCGCGAAAGCCCGACGACATCGACGTAATTGCCGGCTACTTGGAATCGCCCTCAGCCCGCCGATGGCTCGCGCAGAACTGTCAACGTGCGTCCAAGGGGTTTGTGCGACTTCAGAGCCATGTACTGAAGCGGCTGCCCTTGCCCGATCACGTGGCTGCCGAGGCCGCCGAAGGATCGGTCATTCATGCGGCCGACGTGCCTTCACGACACACGGACTCGGCATGCAGAGGATGACTGCAAAATGAGAGCGGCGTTTGACGACGTTATAGACGAAATCAAAACGCGAGGCTTCCACAACCATCGAACGGACGACCATTCCGGCTGCATGAGCCGAGGGATCTTGCGTGACCTGCGAACCATGTGTGAACCGTTTGAGCACGATTTCGTCAAGGGCCAGATTCGTGAGTGGTTTGACTTCCCTTCGCCGGGCGGGCGGGCACGCAAATTGGACCTCGTCGTGGCTGAGCCCGCCGCAGAAACCGCGCGGCCTGACCTCACCCGCCTCCGGTTGTGTGTAGAAAACAAGTCTGTCGTCACTGCGCACCGTAACCGCACGAACCGGTACGACGACCTCAGCGACTTAGTCGGAGTGCTCCATCGCAACAGACCTGATGCCATTCTGGTGGCGACCGTGCTGATCGGCCTTGCTGAAAACGTTCTGAACGTGCCTGATCGCGTGAAGCCATTCGTGCCCGCTGCGAAATTCACAGGACGGGTCTTGCCGAGGCTTTCGAGTGGCGACGACTCCTTGTGGGACGAGTTCCCGCAGGCTATAAGCCACAATCGTCCGACAGATCCGGAACGCACTGCAACGAAGTTCCGCGAGCTGCCGGCGCGCCCGCCGGGACGAACCGATCTTGTAGCCTACGACTACGTGCTACTCGTACCGGTCGTGATCGACAACGTACATCCGCCGAGGGTAGCACGAGACAACGACCTCGGCATCGACGTCGATGCTGAGTATCGTGCCATGCTTGACCGGATCTGCAGAGCCTACACGGCAAGGTGGCATCTGTAAGGTTCCAGCATCCGCCATGCTCCCTGTCCAGCGCCACCCCTTGTGGCCGACAGAAAGGCATCGAACTCGTTCCTCATTCTCCCATAGCCCAGCACCGGCGCCGAACACGTTTTCCAGGCGCGCGAGGGGGCGAACGGCCTGTTCGATCGCAAGTTCGCCCAGCGATTTGTCCTGCCAGAAAGCGTCAAGGGACGGGAAGTCGGTCTTATCCCGCTCGAGCATTACCGGTTCAGTGCCGGCGATCGTGATGCTGGGGATTCGACCGGGGTCGGAGTCTTTGACCTTCGTCGCGCCGGCCTTCGTGAGGCGCGTGAAGAAAGTCTTCGCTATCGTTCTCGTGCACCTGTATGTGTAGAGCTTCACGAGCTTCACCCCTTTCTCCCCCACGCCCATTCAACGATCCGGTCGGTTTCCGCCCGAAGCGCCACTGTCTGCTCCTCCGCCAGGCAGTAGACAGCGAAGCCGCCGGCAAGGCGCAGAAAACGCCCCGACATGAGCGCTCCAAACATGAGATTCTGAGCAAGCGCTCCCAGAAGGGACTCGTTCCCGCTCCAACCCCCGGTGGCAAACGTCCATCGCCCAGGGGCGACCTCCCGCGCGTATTCGGGCCAGTACCACGCGCCAGCTACAAATCGCAGGAGATCAGCGCAGTCTTCATGCTCCTTCACCGGCCATTTTTCGATTGCGGCCAAAGTTTCCTCGGCCGGATAGCCGTCACGGTCGAACAAAGCAGTACGCGCCATTTTTCCAGGGCACCTCCCCGTTCCAGCCGAACCAACCCCCGGAAAGCAGGCCGCACGAAGCTCGCGGCCGTGCCTTCCGGAGGCTTCGCGCAGGATTCAGGACTTCTCCCCCCAACTCGCGCAGACCGCCGCCTCGACTTCCACCGGGACTTCGGGAAGGAATTCCTCGGCGGCACGCACCATCTCGGACGCCACGACGGACCGGACCTCGACGGCACCGGTCTCGGCGCACTCGACCAGCAGTTCGTCGTGCACGCACGCGACGATCTGGGCGCCAAGAGGCCGGACGGCCAGGAAAACCCGCGCCAGGGCGCGCTTGATGATGTCGGCCGCTGTGCCTTGAACGGGGGTGTTGTAAAGCTCGGTCTCTTTGGGGCGGCCGTCGGCAAACCGGCGGAGCCGGCCGCTGCGCGTCCGCACCTCACGAAGGGCTTTCTGGCGGCGGTGCCACTCCCGCACGCCTGGGTAGCCGTCGAAAAAGCGCTGCCGAAAGCTCGCAGCCTCGGCAAGGGTCATTTCGACGCCGTAGCTGTCCCGGGCGTAGGCCTGGAGGCCGGCCTCTTGCATGCCGAAGACCAGGCCGAAGGCACAGGCCTTGGCGGCCTGGCGCGCTTCCTTGGTGACCTCGGACGGGGCGGCGCCGGCGATGAGCGAGGCCGTCTCCCGGTGCAGGTCGCGGCCTTCGTGGTAGGCGGCCAGCATCCGGCGGTCGCCGCTCAACGCAGCGACTACCCGCAGCTCAATCTGCGAGTAGTCGGCGACGACCAGGCGCCGGCCCTCGGGGGCCCGGAAGCATTGCCGAAAACGGACTTCCCGCGGCACTTGCTGCACGTTGGGATCCCGGCAGGCAAGCCGCCCGGCTGCGGTCCGGCACTGGCTATAGTGCGCGTGCAGCCGGCCGGTGACGGGGTGAAGGTGCTGCAGGAACTTCTCGACGAAGGCCGACAGAAGCTTGTCGGCCTTGCGGTAGGCCAGAAGATCGGACAGCACGCCGAGACCGGTTTGCCGCTGCATCTCGCGCAGCGTGGGCTCTTCGGTATCGGCAAGCTGAAGGCCCATCGCCTGCAGCGCGGACAAGACTTGCGCCGGGGAACCCGGGTTCGCGGGCACGGGCCAGAAACTCGCGTTCGGCCCGGAAGCCAGGAGGCCGGCTGCCAGCTTATCCTGCAAGCTCGTGCGCTCGGCCTGGAGGTCCCGGCCCAGGGCGGCCCAGAGATCCTGGTCAAGATAGAGCCCCGCTTGCTCCATATCGGCCAGGGCGGGCACGGCGCTGAACTCCAGCGCCGCCGCTTTGCCCAGGCCGAGCTTGCGCAGCAAGCCGCTAAGCTCGGTTGCCAAGGGCAAGAGCACGGCGGCGTCGGCCGCAGAGTACGCAATCTGCCCGGCCGACAAGGCTCCGGCGAAGCTGCTGCTCTGAAGGGTCTTGTCGAGGGCCACGCCGAGATAGCGCGAGGCCAGGGCCGCCAGAGAGTGCCCGTCAGAGGGCGGCTGGCCGCAGGACAGCAGCTGGCCGGCAAGCATGGTGTCGAACAGCCGCACCTCGGACACGTCGAGGTCGGCGGCCATCAGGAACCGCAGGTCGAAAGCAGCGTTGTGGAAGACCTTGAGGACCTGCGGATCGGCAAGCAGATCGCCTGCGGGCTCGATGCCCGCCTGCCAGCAGTCGACCACCCAAACGCACTCGTCGGTGGCGAGCTGCAGCAGACGCAACCGGTCGCTGATGGGGTCAAGACCGGTCGTCTCGACGTCTACACCGACCACCGGCGCGCGCCGGCAGGCGGACACGGCGGCGGCCAAGGCGGCCGGGTCGGTTACCAGCTCAAAGGGGACGCTGCGGACATCAACGGTCGTGCTGGTGCTCATCCTTGCCCACTCCTTTCCGCCGTAGCCGCGCGGCGACCCAGAACACCGCCGTGCACAAGAAGCCTCCCGCGCAGCCGCCGAGGTGCGCCCACCACGCGACGTACACGATGTCGGGGTGGGTAGACACCAAGGCAAGCCTGCCCATCTGCACCTGCAGCAGGAGCCACAGGACCGCCGCGAACCAGGCCGGAAGGCGGACCATGATCGGGGCGACGAGCAGCAGGCCGACCAGGATCACGCGGGCTCCCGGGAAGAGCAACGCATAGGCCGCAATCACCCCGGATATGGCACCGCTTGCTCCGATCAATGGGACACCGGCCATCTCCGGCATGAACCGGAGGATGACAAGAGAGTGCAGCGCAAGGGCGGTCGCGGCCGAGACGACATAGAGCGCGGCGAAGCGCCGCGGCCCGAGCCGACACTCAGCAGCGGTGCCCAGCCGGTAGAGAAAGGCCATGTTCACCGCCAGATGCGCCCAGTCGGCGTGCAGGAACGCGCTGCCGACCACGCTGCGCAGGAACAGGCCGATCTCGGCAAGGCTTGCGCCGCCGAGCAGCGAGGGCGTTTGCTCGGCACGAAAGCCGAGGTCCTGGTATATCGAGGACAGTTGCGGGACAAAGTACGCTAGCAAAACGGCATGTACTCCGGCGTTGAACAGCACCAGCGCCTCGGTGACCGGCGCCGGCCGGGACCGAATTACATCGTCATCCAGCGGGATCATCTAATCGCCCCCCAGGGGCCGCAGAGCCGGAGGCCCCGGCGGACAACAGCCGCGAGGGATCCGCGGCAACACAACACACAACAGGGAAGGGAAAGAGTTCGCGTGTGAAATTGGACGGCCGTCCAGCCCGCCCCTTCTAAGCTGAAGGAGCGAGCTAGACGGCGGGCCTTTGCCTTTCTTACTCGAGCGCGCAGCGAGACTGTTCCTGCGGGCACGTGCCGCAGGAGTTCAAGAAACTGGTGCGCCGGGACGACTATTGCTCCCGGCACGGATACGACCGCGGGGACGGACAGTTCCATCCAGGTCTCGTAGTCGGTCCTCGCCAACCGGAGCGTCCCTTCGCTTGCTTCCAGCAGGACACCCGCCAGAACGGGCCCCCCGCCACGCGGGGAGACGATCCGGCAGACAGTCTTCAGTGCCTGCAGCAGCCCCGGCTGGGGCATGATAAGTTGCACCGCTGCTCAGCCTCCTTCGGGCTGAAGCCACAGGCCCGCGCGGGGCGGGCCGGACAAAAGTAACGGCCGGGGGAGAACCTGCAGAGCAGGTCTCCCCCGGAAGGGCTACGCGCCGTCTTCGCGCCGGTAGGCAAAGTACTCCTCCAGGCGCGGGACGGCGATGCCGTCAGCCCGGAGACGGTCGGCCAAGCCGGGCACGCGCCCGGAAAGCGCCCGGAGCTTTTTGTTGACCACGGAGAAGTAATCTCCGGGATCCTGCTCCAGGTCGCGCAGGATGTGCTCCAAGGCGGTGGCGTCCTGGACCTGCCAGCGATCGTAGGTCCAGAAGTTCCAGACGCCGCCCGCCGCGTGCACGGGCCCTTCGTCGCGGACGCGGGCCTTGAGAGCGGCCCGCAGCCGCTCGGCGGCCTGCTCCACGCGGAGCAGCACGAGTTCCGGCGGATCGTCCTGGAGGGCAAGGCACTCCACCGGATAAGAGCACCAGTCGCACTTGCCCGACGGGGTCGCCGGGAAGCCGACTTCTTCGGGGAGGTTCATGGCCTCCCGGATCTGGGCCACCTGGCCTCGGGCCCAGTCGAGCGCCCCGGCCTCAAGGCCGAGGCTCGAATGAAAGGTCGAGGCGGGAGCGCGGCTGTACCGGAGAAACCAGAGGCGGGCCTCCACCGAAGAGACAGCCCAGCGCCGGCGGGCGGCAGCGGAGTAAAGCAGGAGCTGACGGTTGCCGGAGGCCTCGAAGCGGCCCCAGCTGGTCTTGAAGTCGGTCACGCAGACCGACTCCGAATCCACCTCGACGAGGTCGAGGCGCATGCGGAGGCTTTCGCCTCCGCCGAGGTCGAGTTCGAAGGGCTCTTCGACGAAAACCTCGGCGGACGGCGAAGGCCGCCACTTCGAGCCGAAGGCCGCCAGGGCGCGTTCCAGTTCCTGCCCCTCTTCGGGATCGGGAGCCAGAGCAATGTGCCGGCGCACGACTTCCAGGGAGGGCTCGCCCTGGGCCATGGCCTGGACTACTTCGGCCACGGCTTCGTGCCAGCGCCGGCCGCGCTCGGCGGCAGGAGAGGGTATCTCCGGCAGCTTCTGCACGTACCGGAAATACCACAGCTTCGGGCACCAGCCCCATTGCTCGAGCTTGGTAAAGCTCAAGGGGCTGTTGCTCATTTCGGTCACCCCCTACGAAGGGACAACACCGCCGGGGCCCGTGAAACATTCCCGGGCCCCGGCGAGAACTCAGAAAGGCATCCCGTCGTCGCCATCCTCCCCGCCCACGTCCGGGACCCGGACGTGGGCGAGTTCTTCGAGCATGACGCCCGGGACTTCCGTCCAGCCCGACCCCGAAGCGTCGCGCTGGCGGACGGTGGTGAGCGACCCGGACACGAAGACCGTGTCGCCCTCTTGGAGTCCCGTACCAGCGCACTTTTCCGCGCGCTGGTAAAACGCCACGGCGGGCAGCCGAGGCGCCTTGCCACGGGCGCCAGGCGCCGGCGCGACCTCGAGGATCGCCCGGAACACGGGCATGGGGTCGCGGCCATCGCGAGCGACGGTCTGGGACTCGGGCGGAGCGGCAACTTTGGCCCAGCCCACGATCTTTAACATGGCGCAATCCTCCTTCAGGCGCACCCTCCAGGCGAAGGGCGCCAAAACCGCCGGACGGCCGCCGGAGCGCAAGAGGTCGTCAAGACCTTTGCCGCTATCGAGCGGCCAGTCGGCCACCGAGACATCAAGTCCCCGGAGTTCAAGCTCCCCAACCAGCCCCAAGGCGCACGCGCGCACCTGCGGGTTGGTCTGGAGGTCGGCGTCAAAGGCTACGACTACGTAACGCCGGGGACGCTCGGCCACGGCCTGCAGCACCTGGTGCATACAGGTCGTAACGCCGGGGACGGCAATCACGGACACGCCGAGCCGCCAGGCGGCGTAATCGGCTTTGAGGGGGCCTTCGGTGATCCAGAGGGTCCCATCAAGGCCAGAGCCCGCCGGACAGGCCCAGTGCAGCCGCGCGGCAGCGCCGGCGCCGCCTTGACGGCGGCTTGACAGCCAGAGGTACCGGCTGCCACCGGCCTTGGGATTGTCCAGCCGGACCTGCAGGCCGCAGATGCGGCCGGCCTCGTCCCGTACGGGGACCAAAAGGCCCGGCGGACCAACTACGGTCCAGCCGCCGCGGCGCAGGGCCAGGCCCGGCACGCGGCTTGCCTGGCCTTGGCCGACCGCTTGAGCGGCGGCCCGGCCGGCATCCTCCCGCAGCAGATCGGAACTCGCGGGCAGGCTCCGGTACAGGCCGTGCTCGACGAGGTCGGAACTGAAATCGCGCGCGTCGATCAGGTGGGCGCGGTGGTGCCCCGAAAGTACCAGCCGGGCGAGCATGGCCCGGTAAGCCCGATCAAGGGCTTCCGGGGGGAGGGGCCGGGGCTTGCCTTTGTCGGCGGGCCCCGACAAGGACCGCATGATCGGAGCCGAGAGCGCCGTCTCGATCAGGCGACCGGCGCGGCCGCACCGAAAGCAGTGCCAGAGCCGGCGCTCCCGGTTTACATACAGATGCCGGCGGCGGTCGCCGCAGTGCGGGCAGTTCGCCCGGCACTCGCCGCCACCGGCAGGTCTCAGGTCGAGTTCGGCCGGGTTCACTGGCCGTTGACGGGGACAACCTCCGTCACGGCCAGATGGCCGGTCCGGGCGGTCAGGAGACCGCGGGCGGACACCCGCGCGCCTTTCTCGAGCGCAAGGATCTGCGCTCGAACAGCGTCGTCGCCCAGGCGACTCCACAGCACGGCCCGCTCGCCGGCACCCAAGACGCCGTCTGCCGCATCAACCGCGCAGACGGGGACTCGGGCGGTCTTGCCGCGGGAGTCCGCCCGCTCTTCGGGGGCAGCTACGACGGCAAAGGTCCCCGCAAACACACGCGGGGGCGGGAGCTGGTCAGCCCCGGCACCGGTCTTTTCCGGGACCGGGACCGCGGTCGGGTCCGGGGCAGGAAGGGCCTCCGGCTGCGGAGCGGCAAGTTCTGTAGCCCTCTTGGCGGGCGCCGAGCGCCGGGCCGGCTTTTCGGCCAGCTCGGAAGGCGGGGGAGTCGTCCCCGCGCCCACGCTCGCGCCGTCGCCGTCGACGAACGTGAGTTCTTCCACGCTCGTCAACCCCAGCGCGTACGCGAGCCGTATTGCACGGTTCGCGGCGCGGGTACGCGCCATCGCCCGCACGTCCTTCCATGTCGGGCGTTTCAGCCCGACATCATCAAACGAGGCTTCGCCGAACTCGACGAAGCCCCCGCAAGTGGGGGACTTCTTGAGTTCGGCGCGCCAGCAGGACCATCCGGTCCCGGGCTGCACCCGGGGCCGGAAGACGTTGCCTTCCTGCGCCCACTGGATGCGCCCTTGCGCATCCAGCAAGTACTCGGGGAGGCCCTCCTGATGGAGGGCCAAATGGATTCCGTGGGCCTGGCGGTCTTCCGCCAGGCGCCGCAGGCCCCCGGAGGAAACATAAGGCTTTCCTCCGAGGACCAACAGGTCGCCGAGGAAGGGGTCCAGGCCATACGCCACAGCCGCGTAGGCCAGGTGCCTCTGGTCCTCCGGCGACAGGTCCTTGGGCCAGAGGGACATCCGGGCCCCGCGCTCCAAAAGCTCGCGGAGCTGGGACTCCGGCACCAACGGTTCTTTGTTGGGGGCGGGGGCAGGCCGAACAGCCACAGCTCGCACCTCCCGGCGGCGGCCAAGGCCGCCACGAAACACAGCCGCGGCTTGTGATCCGCGGCGAGACAAGACACGAAACCTCCCTCCCGCGCCCCTGAGGGGCGCTTGATATTGCCCCTCGGGAAAAGGCGCGGGAGCACCGCGCGGGTTTTCCGGGGGGCCCTGTTGGAAGCTGACACAGGACCGGGATAAAGACCCCCGGAAACCCGCGCGCCAGCATACAACGGCTTATGGCACGCGGAGAAAAGGGGACCCCGGCAGGGGTCCCCCGCACTTCAATCGTACGTACTGCGGCCTTACGCTCTAAGCAGGTACGATGCGGATGCGAGCGCTGGAGGCGCATCGCTACTCTGCTCGTACACCCCCAGGGCCTTGCGCTCTAGATGGGCGGTATCCGCCCACGCAGGCCCAGCGTAGAGGTATTCGGAGAGGTTCGCGGTCTCCTCCGCGTAAGTTCTAAACCCCGACGGGGAGAACGCGAAAAAGACGCGGCCGCCTTTACGCTCGACGAACTTATGCAGCAGTTGCTGCACAGAACTCGCCTCCCTTCAAGATATAAGGCCCGCCCAAAGTTGGGCGGGCCTTATATCTTCAGGACACATGACGCCGCCGGCGCGCGGTGTCGCGGACGGCCGCAAGGTCGAGAATCTCTGCGACCTCGAAGCCGCCGCCTTCGGCGGGCCGCAGGCGGAGGCACGAAGGAAAATACCCGGCCCGCCCGTGGACCTCAGCGAGTACCGCGGCGGCGACAGCGCTCAACGAGGGCGGGTTGAGGAGAAACAGGTTCTGCTGCCAGTCGGCCGGCGTGAAGCCGACGGCATCGACCAGATCGACCACCTGAGCCGTGAGCGGCTGCTGGTGGTCGATCTGGCAGGACACGCCAATGATCTTCTTCAGTGGGCGCTGGAGAAGATCGGACACCCGCGCTTGCTGCGCGGGGGTCAAGGGGTGGGCAAAATTGATTACGATTGCTTGCACTTGGGCCTCTCCTCGCTTCCTCGTTCCTTCGGACAACAGGGTTCGCAGAGCGGGGGGCTCTGGACCCGGAAACACGCCTCGCCGCGGCCGCGGTAGGCGCACCCGTAGATTTCGGCGATCTTCAGGATCGCCCGGGCGAACCGGAGAAGACCCTCGCCATACAGGCCTTCTCGAAGGGGCAGGGCGAGCTGGCTTTCGCGAAGCTCAAGCCCGGCCGCATGAGCCGCGGTGAGCGCGTCGATGACGCGCTGAGAACGACTCTCGCGAGGGAGGCGGCCTTCCAGGTCGGCATCGAAGGCCCGCATGAGGGTGTGGCCCTCGTCGGAGAGGGCCCACCGGTCCTCTTCGCGACGAAGGACTATCACCAGGTGGTCTCCGTCGTCAAACATGAAGGGCGTCAGCACCCGGTAACGCGCCGCGCCTTCCGCGACGAGAGCGACCTCGGGACACGCGCGACAGAAATCCGCGGTGAGGGCGCTGACGTGGTCTTCCCTGGGCAGGAGCCCCGCCGCGCAGAAGGCCGCGACCCTCGGGTCGTCGTCGTGGTCACCGCGGGTCCAGGCCTCGAGCAGCGGCTCGCCTATGGCGTCCGCCGACCAGGCGGGATGCACGACGAACCTCACGTAATCCCACGGAAGAAGGCTCCGCGGGACTTGGAGAAGCCGGCGCAGATTGCGGGCGGCTTCTTCGCCTGCCTCGCCCGCGAGTTCCCGCGCGCGAACTTGCTGCTCGGGGGTGAGTTCAGCGTACGGGACGCTGAGCAATCGACTCCCGCAGTCCATCTTTCCTCCCCCTTTGCCGGTCAGGCTCCGGAAAGACGAGCCTGACCGAGACAACGCCGCCCCGTACACGCGAGCGCGGGGCGCAGTGGACAAGCCAACGAAAAGACGAGGGCAGAGGCAAGGCCGCGCAAGCGACCGTTGCCTTTGATCGAACGGCCTCATTCGCGGAGCCGGCAGCGAGCCAGCTCGGCGGCCCACCAGCTAAGCGCCCAGCCGATATAGGCCAGGCACGCGCGCAGGGGACACCGCCGGCGGAGGAGGCCGACCCGCGGGCAACTCACACAAGGACTTTCGCGCCAGGTCGGCACGGGAGTTTCCTCCTTCCCTCCTGGGGCCCCGGCCCGCCCTCAACCCGGGCAGGACTCCTCGCCCTCGCACTCGCAGTGGCGGGGGCGGGGGGAGTCCGCCAGGTCGTCGCGGTGGACGGGTGTGCGGCAGACGGTACATAGGGCGTACTGCGCCGCACAGCGCCAGCAAACAGCGCGGACGACAGCGCCGGCGTCGTCGGAGTGCCACCAGAACAGACTGCGGGGTCGAAGCGCCCCGCAGTGATCGCACCGTCGGAATTGCCGGACGCACTCTCCGCAGATTTGCACTTCGAAGATGGTGCTCCCCGACCAAAATGGCCCGGGACCTGCGGTCGAGGTGCCACATCGGCCGCAGGTGACACGAGTAGAAGCGTCGACGGCTCGGAGAGAGCGGGATTCGCACGGGTCGCCCGGCAAGCCCTTCGGCTGCCGCGGACTTCCGCCGAAGCTCTCGGCTATCTGCAGCAGCGCCTCGGCGAAGCACAGAAGGCTTTCCCCGTATCTGCCGTCCCGGATCGGGAGGACGAACTCCGTGCCCCGCAGCTCAATCGAGGCGGCCTCGGCCAGGGTGAATGCATAGATGAGGCGCTCCGGGAGGACGCGGGTCTCCCGGTCGAAAAGGCCCGCGAGGGTACGGCCTTCGTCGGAAAGATACCATCCGCCGGTCTCCTCGCCATGGAGGACAATCGGCGGGAAATCGCCGCCGTCTGCCGAAGAAGCGCGGACGCGGTAACGCCCGGCTCCTTCCTCGGTGAGGCCCACGCCGCCACACACCTTATAGAACTCGAAGGCGACGGTCTCAATCGCCGGCATCGGCTATGCTCCTCTCTGCCGGTCTAAGGCCGTACCGGCCCAGAAGCCAGGGCGGCAGGCTCGCAAACGGCAGCACCACCCGGGTCACGCCCGGGAACCAGTAAAACGGGCAGGCGTGGGCGCCTGGGGCGAAGTCGGCCGGGTCCTCTGTGTGAAGGACGACGGACCGCCGGGCGGCAAGCGCAGCGCCGAACTCCGTGTGGGTGCCGCGAAGACCGGGCAGCAACACAACCACCAGGTCGGCACTCACGGCGGCGTTCAGTTCCCGGGCGGCAATCCAGCCCGGGCTGCGCGCAACCGCCTCCGAATGGAGGCAGCAGGTCGTCGCAGTCCAGTCATAGGTGTGCCGCCAGCCCTGGTCGGTCAGGGCGCGGGCCAGCTCGGCAACGCGGGGGGCGTTGCCGTACCCGGACGCGATGTAAAAGCTTGGTCCGGGGGGGAGGCTTCTCGGGGTCGATGGCGCCGCAATCATGGGCAAACACTACACCTCCTGCTGTCTTGCGCGAAAACACCGCCTCGCGCGACGACGAAAGCCGGCGGGGCGCCAAGGGCCTGACCAACAGAAAGACGAAGGTAGAAGCAGGGCCGCCGAAGCGGTCCTGCCCCACGCGAGCGCCGGTCGGGCAATAATGCCCGAACTAGTCCTCAGCCTCCGCGTCCGGCCGGCAGCCGGGATGGTAATGGGCGCCGGCGACCTGCTCAGCCTCATCGCGGCGCAGGAGCGTCTCGCAACCCGCCGCGCAGTCGCAATACTGGCTATAGCAGGCCCCGCAGAGGGCATGGGGCTCATCATCTGACTCCCACGCGGCATCGCGAAGGAGGAGCCTCTTTCCGCAATCTTCGCACTCGCCGTATCGGTCAGCCCAACAGTCTTCACAAATTGGGCCTCCCTGTAAATTGAACCGCGGTTCGAGAGATGTGGCGGGTCTGCCACAGTCCGCGCAGCGAACTGCTGCCGGCATCTCCACTGTGATCTCCTTTCTGCCGGGACTTGCTGCTCCCAGCGGAACCGGGGCGGGCTCTAAGGCCTCCCCGCCGAGAACTCCGCCCCGAACGGAAGCGGGGCGCATCGGACAAACCAACGCATAAAGAAGGGAAAGGCAGAGGCAAGGCCGCCGGGTTGCACGGCCTTGCCTCTGCCCCGGGGAAGCCTAACGGGACCCCGCCAAAGCCTCCAGCATTTCTTCAAGAGGCTGCTGGTCGGATCCCGTGACCTGCCAGGTCCGGTCGGCGAAGGCGGCCGTGCCGCCAGGATGGTCGCCCACCCCGAAGGCAAATACGGACACGCCAGACGCGGCTTTCCAGGACTGAAAGTCCTCGAGAAAGTCGTCCGGCAAGGCGCATTCGCCGTCGGTCACAAACAGGATGTCCGCCCGCCGGAAGGCGGGCGAGTCGGAGATTATTTGCCGCGCCCGGGCGAGCGGCGCGGCGAAGCTGGTGCCGCCGCGCCAGCCGAAGGACATGAAGTCCTCCAGCCGGGCGGGGTCGACCCCCCGGCGCCAGAAGTACTCGCGCGGGAGGTTGGCGTCGGCGCCGAACAGCAGGGACCACCAGGCCCGCCGCTCGCGGCCACATAACATGGCCATGCCCAGGCCGAGTGCCTTGGCCCAGGCAAGGCGCGACAGGCCGGCGGGACCGGGCTCGATCATGGACCCGCTGGTGTCAATGCAGACCACCACGGGGCCTTGGCCGAGCGTCTGCCGCTCTCTCACCGCATACTGGGTGAGGGAGCCCTCGGCGTAGCGCCGGCGGAACTCGCGCCGCAGCACCGGATGGCGCAGGAGCACGAGTTCGGCGGGAAGCACCCGGGCCAGGTCGCGGCCAAGTTCCAGGGAGTAGATCTCCCCGGAGCTTGAATGCAGGATCTGCCGCCGTTTGGTCAGGCCCAGCCGGAAGATCCGGCCGGCCTGCCGCAAAGCGGCGCGCAGATCCTGGTCCTTGACCAGGTGCGCAGCCAAGGCGAGCCCTGCGCGGGCCGCCTCGGGATCGTGCCCGCCGGGGCCAGGGGACAGACCCCAGCCAGCAACCAACCGGGCGTCCTCGGCCGCGTCGGAGACGGCCTGGCGAAGCCCCGCCCTTACGCCCCGGCCAGGCTGGCGCAGCGCTTGCTGCAGGGCCTGAACCGCGGCGCTATCGGCGGCAGCAGAGACTGCAGCGGCAGCGGCGGCCTCTTGCTCGGCCGCCTGGTACTGCTGCTGCAGGTCTTGCTGGGCGCCGTCGGGCAACTGCTCGTTCAGAAGGCCGGCCAAGCTATCGGCGTGACCGGCGGTCTGCTCAGCGGTCTCGGCGGCCTGGGCGGCCGCTTGCGAGGCGTGCTTGACTTCGTCCGGCAGCGCGTCGAGGACGCGCGGCAGGACGCCGATAGCGGCCATGGCGGCCGCCCATTCGTCCAGTGAGGCAGCTGCGCGCAGCTCGGCCCATTCCGGGTAGCGGCGCAGCTCGGCGAGCAGCGACGCTACCGCGGCAAGGCCGGCTGCGGGCTGGGCGACGTCTTCCGGCATGAACTTGAAGCAATCGGCCCAGGTGTCCTGGGCCAAGGTGCCGCCGGAAGGGTCGCCCAGGGCCGCCTGAGCGCGGTCGACTACCGAGGCCAACTCGGGGCTGGCCTCGGTGGTATCCCGAAAGCAGCGACGGTCAAACCCGTCCGTCGCTACGACGCCTGAGGGGAAGATGCGCCGCCTCACGACGGCTTCACCCCCAAGACGTCGGCGAGCAGCCGGCGCAGGAGTTCGTCAACGCGCCCCTGGGAGGCGGCGCGCTGGGGCTCGAGCGAGCCGGGCAATTGCAGCCCGACCAGGCTCCCCTGGAGGCGGCGCAGCTTGGCGTGTGCCTCGACGGCGAGCTTGGAGGCTTTCGTGCGCGCCTCGGCGTCGCCGGAGACGGCCGCGGCGTGGGCCTCCAAGGCGGGAATGGCAGCCTCTTCGGCCTCTTCGGTCGCCTGGAGCAGCCGCTCCCGCAAGGGATCGGCTACCCGCCGGACCACGCCGACTACGGCGGGGCGCTGCTCGGGGGTATCCCAGAGAGCGTCGACGAGGACGTCGCCGTCGCGCTCAAGGTCGATGGCCGGGGCGCCTGCAAGCCAGGCGGCGGCCCGCAGGATCTCGACCGACCACCGCCAGCGGCGGTCGGAGGGAATGATGCCCTCCTGGCGCAGCGCCCGGCGAAGATCGGCCAGGGACGCCGCTACGGCCGGAGGGACCTCGACCTGCGCGGACTCGGCGCGGGCCTGGGCGAGGTCGCCCAGGCTCAAGCACACCGGGTCCGGCAAGTCCCCTCCGGGATCGAGAGGGCGGCTGAGCAGCCGGGAGAAACTTGCGTCCTCCCGGATGTAGCCGACTGTGTGCCGGAGGGGCACCCGGTCGACCAGCGCCGCGAGTTCGCGGGCCTCGTCGCCCTCGGGCATCTCTGTCGAGGCCAGAAACGCCGTCCACAGCGGGACGGCGTCAAGCCGGCCGTCGTTTGCGAACAGCCGCTCGTTGAGGATCGCGAGCAGGCTGTTCAGGACGGCCGGGCTGGCCTTGGACCACTCGTCGATGAAGGCCAGGTCCGCCTCGGGGAGACGGCCGGCGGTGACGCGTTCGTAGCGGCCTTGCTCCAGAGCCGGCAAGCTCACCGGCCCGAAAAGCTCTTCGGGCACGGTGAATCGGCCTAACACGACCTGATATAGCCGGGCGCCGCCGATGGCGGCGGTTACGGCCCGAGCAAGCTCGGACTTGGCCGTGCCCGGCGGGCCCAGCAAGAGCAAGTGCTGGCGAGATATGAGCGCCAGCACCACGCCACGCAGCACGCCATCCCGCTCATAGAAGCGGGCGGCGAGCTGGCGGACAAGCGCGTCGAATTTTGGTCTAAGGTCCATCAAGCACCTCCGGGCCGCCCGGGAGGGGCGGCCGCGCGGCCAACAGACCCGGCGCAAAGAGGACGGAGCCTCCGCGCCGGGCCGCTTTGCGACCGGGGCCGGTCAAGCGCCGGCAGCATCCAGCGCCTGGACGACGGCGTCCCGCACGAGGCGGGCACCTTGGGCGAGATCGAAGAGATCCTGAGAGAGGACCTCTTCGTAGCTCGCGATCAGGGCCAGCACGGCCTGGGCCTCGCCGACGAGCGTGCTCAGGGCACGCTTGCCGGGCTCTTCGGCCAGGCCGGCCCGAAGGCCGGCGAGCAGGCGGGCCACGTCGTCCGCGACGGCGTCGCGGATGGTGGCCCGGGCGCCTTTCGTGTCCACCACCGGAAAGGAGGCCCAGGAAGCTTTCAAGGCTTCCTCTTGGGCCAGGGCACCGAGCCGCGCGAGTTCGTCGGCGTGCTCGGCGGGAACGAAATACACCCCCCCGGACACGCGGACGAGCACGGAGTGCAGCTCCAAGAGATACCGGCGGAACAGGCTCCGCAGAGCCTCCGCCTGATACAACCGGCGGAAGCGAGCGTAAAGCTCCTCCGCTTGCAGGCAAGCGGCCTGCACGGTCTCCCAGCCTTCGGAGTCGTAAACCCGAAGGCTCGTTGCGACCGCCGGGCCGGACGCCTGGTGGATCAGGTCGGCCGCCGGGGAGTACTCCAGGCGGCGGTTCCGGGAGTCGACAACCTCCCGGACGACCTGCCGGTAGCAGTCCCCGGCGGCGTCGACTCCTACTTCCCGCACCAGCAGGTTCATGTACCTGCCGCCGGGAAGGGCGATCCGCGACCGCTGTACGGCCGCGGTAGCCCGCCGGAAAGCATCGACGGGCTCGATGGCGCGAGGCAGAAGCGCCTCGCGGAGGGCGTGCCGGGCGAACCCGCCCATGAGGTCGTCCCGGCTTATCTCGACCTGACCTGGAACGGTGAACCAGGTCAGGTGGCCCAAGACCTCCTGGGGAGCGGCGGACGGAAAAACAGCGGCTTTTCCGTCCAGGGGCTTCGGAAGGGCGTTCATGCACGCCCCTCCTTTCATGGGACAAACAGCGGCCGCCGCCCAAGAACAGACGGCGGCCGCACATCGCAACCGGCGCAGAGGGAAATACCAGCCTTGCGCGCCGGCCTCTCCCCCGTCCAGTTCAGGCTCCCCGGGGGAGCCTGTACGCCACGACTGGATACTGCCCCGGGGGGGTCAGTACCCGGAGGTCTTCGTAGCCGGCACTGCCAAGTTCGGCGGCGCGGTCCAACGCGCGGTCCAACGCGCCCGGATCGGGCGGGACCTGGCGGACGCGCCGGCGGAGCCGGATGGGCTCCGGCACGGCGCGGAGTGCCGCGGGGACATTGAGCATCTCGCGGATGGTCCATCCGCGAGAGGGGGCGAACACAGCAGACATTTCGCTGACCTCCTGAAGGGGCGAGGACGAGGCCCCGCCCCTTGATTTTTTCTTGCCGGGCCCGGGGCCGGGCCCGGGGTTACTACTGGTCGAACATCCAGGTTCGCACGAAGATTACGAGCCTGGGTCCGAGAACACACATTAGTGCTGGGCCGAAAACGCCCAGCACCAGCGCGGCGATCCCTTCCATTTTGACGGCTCCCCTTTCCGGGGAGACCGGCGGGACTGGACAGACCCGCCCTGCCTCCCCTGTCAACTCCCGGCGCAGGACGCGCCGGATGCAGAGGCGGAGACAGGACGGGTCAGTAGGTCGCCGCCGGAGTGCAGACGGCGGGACCGCCCCGGGCCCGGAGCCGGCACGCTTCGAGGCGTGCCGACCCGGGATAGAGAGTGAGGTTGCCCATCGCCCGGGCGGCGACGGGCTTTATGTCGTCGGCGTCGCCGGCGGGGGAACCGCCGACGGGCTGCCATCCGGGTCCGACCACCCGGAACTCCCGGAAGAGTTCCAGGCGGGTGCCCGGGGGGAACAGCCCGGCGTACCAGCCGCCCCGCCGGCACACCCAAAGGGTGCCGGCCGGGGTCTCAAGGACACGACCCTTGGCGCAGATGAAAAGCGCCTGGGGCCAAGTTCCGGCCGGCGCCGGGGCCAGCCGGAACCGCACGGGGCCGCCGGGCTCGGCTCGCCAGCCCCGGAGGAAGAACACTCCGGGGTGGGCCGGCGCGGAGCCCTCAAAGAGCAGCTCCACGTTGGCCCGGGTGAACCGGAGCCGGCCGCGGGGACGCTCGACGATGTCCGGCCGGGCGAAGACCCGGTCGGACACCTCGACCGCAAAATCGGACATCAAACCCACCTCCCGCGCCCCTCAGGGGCGCTTGATATTGCCCCTCGGGAAAAGGCGCGGGAGCACCGCGCGGGTTTTCCGGGGGGCCCTGTTGGAAGCTGACACAGGACCGGGTTAGAACCCCCGGAAACCCGCGCGCCAGCATACAACGGCTTATGGCACGCGGGAAAGAACGCAAAATGCTCAAAAGGCTTGACCAAGAAAGGGCCGCCGCAAGCCCCCGGCTTCAGACACAGGGATAAGGCGGCCTTTTCTTGGTCAGCCCGAGACCACACAGGAGGAGGAGAGCGGTCCGGGGCCGAAGGGCCCGCTCCGGCAAGGCCGTCAGCTTGAAGCGAGGCGGACGGGCTCAAGGCCGCGGCTGACGGGCCGCCAGAACTCGGCCCGGCCGTGAAATAGCGGGCCGTCCCAGGTCAGGCGGATCTCCATGCCGGATACGCGGACCACACGGCCGAGTTCTTCGGCTTGTTCGCGGGAGCCGGCTACCAGGACGAGCACCGAGGCGATATCGGCGGAAAGACGCGCCGCGTCACGCGCCCAGTCGAGTTCGCCAGGCCACAGCCGGGCGACGAGGACGCCGAAAGGGGCGCCGGCGGAAAAGATGGCGGTCAGGCCGCCGCCGGGCTCGATCTGCACGGGAAACGGACCCCAAAGACGCCATAGCAGCATATAAAGCTGTGAGGAGGCGGCCAGACGCAAGGCGCGCAAGGGCTCCCAATCCTCGACAACGGGAGGGCCGCCCATGAGGCGGCGGCCGCACGGGCCTTCGACGTAAAGCGAGGGGATGCGGCTTGAGAGAAAGTCCAGCCGATCGGCTAAACCGCCCCGGCACATGCGCCGGAGGAGGTCGCGGACGGAGTGCACGCCTACCCCCGCCAGCTCGCCTAGCTGAGCACCGGACATGCACCGGAACCGGCGCAGGAGGCTTAATGCGGCTGCATCCGCTTCGGACACCAAAGGGCCGGGAGGCGCGAAGGCGGCCGCAGACGTGTTGGAAATTACGCGCCGAAGATGGATGCAACCGGCGGGATCGCCGCTCCAAGGGCCCCGGCCGGAAGCACGCCTCAGCGCTTCAACAGGGGTTCCCACGCGAAGACCTCCAACACGCGGAGCCCCATTCGCCGCTGGGACGGGTCAAGCCGCGTCACCAGAACGAGAACTTCGGCTCCGGGGATCAAGGACTGGGGGCCGGGACGCGGAGCATAGCCGGTGAGGCCGCCATCAAGCTCCACGAGATATCCTTTGGTGGAAATCGCGCAGGCCACCCGGCCGCGATGCTTGGTGCCGGGCGGGTATAGCTCGCCGGCGCGATCCCAGGGGTCGGGCAAGAGCGGCCGCAGCGAGAGACGCAGAAATTCTTTTTCGCGGCACGCCGCTAGCACGGCGAGCTTCAAGGAGGCGCCGCGCCGGACGTAAGCGAGCTGCCGGGCGTCGGGCGCGTGCGACCAAGTCATCTCTTCAACGGGCAGCCATCCGACCAGGCCGCCGACTTCCACGCCGGCGCCGCGGCGGGAGACCCAGCGCACGCAGCCTACTACCACGGGCGCTTCGGCGCGCTCTTGCCGGCGAAGTTCGTCTATGCGCGCCCGCAATTCGTCGGTTTCAGGCGATTTGCCGCCGTTTTCGGAGGCGATCTCCCTCAGGCGGCCGAGTGCCTGGCGAAGCTCTTCTTGGAGGACGCCGTGGCCGGCGGCTGCGGGCTCCAAAGCTTGCCAGGTGGCGGGGATGAGTTCTTCCAAGGCTTCCCGGCGCGAGAGCTGCACCTGGCCGAGCGCTCGGTCAACAGACTTGATCCGGACGAATACGGACCAGCCGATCATCTCATCGATCCGGCGGGGACGCGGATGCCCGATCTCTCCTTCGGGGAGGTGCCCGATCACGCCGGCGCCGAACGACACGCGCAGACGGCGGCGGCCGGTGGCGGGATCGACATCGCAGCCGCTCACATCCACCCGCAAGGGCTTGCCGGACTCCAAGGCGGCCTTGAGACGACCGTAAACCTCGGCGGACTGCGCGACGCCGAGATCGACTGCAGGCCGGTGACGCACGCCTTCGTTGCGGAGCTTTACCAAGCGCACGAGGATCGTCCTCCTTTTGGACTAAGACACGTTCCGCCGGAGAGCGACGGGACGCTGCTGGCTGCCGGCGCAGGTCTCCAGGACGAGCGCAGGCACGGGAAGGGGTTTCCGGGGCTGAGGGCCCCGAGCACCGCGGCGGCGCGGAAACTGCCAACGGGACGGCACGAGGGCGGGCTTCAGGATTACGGGTTCGGTAGAGACGCGGTAGACGAGGCCCGGCCAACAATCAACGAGCGAGGACACATAACGGTCCAAGTGCTCGGGATCACGATAGCCGGTGGAACAGCCGGCGAGGACTTCGACCCAGCGCAGCTCGCCGTTTACGGGCTTGAAGACGTACTGGTCGGCCCAATACACGTAAAGCATGACATGTCACCCTTTTTCTGGTTCATCATTGCTACAGTGCCACACGCGCTGCTCGCCGAGCGAGTGCTCGAGAGAATGGGTTATCGCGCAGGTCCACAGGCCGAAGGCGTCGGCAAGATACACGGCGGGCACGTGGTGGGCGTAAGCTTCGGCCAGGCCGACCGCAAGCCAGAGGGGCGCGAGACCGGGCAGAAAAACGGCCCGGCCAGCTCCCACGTCGGGCGGGACCAATAGGGACAAGGACACAAAACGCGGCCGGTCGGGACACACAAGCGCGCCGGGGGGACCGAAGAACACCCGCCAGCCCAAAGGGCCGCCGCCAAAGCCGGACGGAGGAGGACAGGCCAAAAGCGCGCGCCTGGGGATCAGGCCGGGCCAGGCTAGCCGAACGGGCCGGGGACGGAAAGCGTGCGCGAGCACGGCCACGAGCCACGCGGGCGCGGGCTCGTCGATTACCAGCAGGATGCTGGCAGCGTCAGGGGCGCACTGGAAAGCACGCCGGCGCAGAGGCTCGGCCAAGCCCGCCGGGAAGAACGCGGCGGGCCCGCGGCCGCAGTCGCGGACGAGACGGGAAACATGGACGACGCTCTGCCGGCTAGACACCGGCTTCACACTTTCTTTGCGTAAAAGCACGGGCACGCCGGCGCGCGGCACGGTCGATGTCCAGCACGACGGAGCCCAAGGCCCGGGGATCCGCGACGGGACGGGCGCTCGACAGGAGAGTCGGGACGAGATCGGCGGGGTCCCAGACGACGGCGGCACCTTCGAAGGCTGCGGGCATGTCAGGACCGGGATCGGAATCGACGAAGGCCACGGCCGGCTGCACCCATACGAAGTGCCGGCGCCGGCGAAGCTCGTTGCCGAGAGCGGCGGCCGCCGCGACCGCCTGACGGACGGGATCGCGCATGGGGATAGCCGAGCCGGACAGCCAGCGGTACCAGCCGCCGGGGCCGCAGGCTATCTCGCCCCGCCAGCATTTGGTCTCGATGGCCCATATGCCGGAAGGGCCGGCGATGACGTGGTCGATCTGGCGGGGACAGCCGCCGGATGAAGCCGGCACACGCACGTCGTGCAGCACGTACCAGCCGGCGGGAAGCCCGCGGCCGAGCGTGCGGGCAATGACGGCCTCGCCAAACCGGCCGGCACCCAGGATGCGGGCGCGCTCGCCGGCAAGCATGCAGGCCCAGGGGATGGCAACCAGAACGGCAAGCCACAGGAGCCAGTTCCGGAAAAGCACGTCGAGGCGCACGAACATCCACCAAGTGAAGACCAAAGGCAGGACAAACTGAAGGAACTGCAAAGCCCAGATGCCCGGCCACAGGCGACGCCGGGGCTTGAGGATTTTGGCCATGCGATACCACGCTCTTTTCGAGGGGCCAAACAGCAGGCTGCCAGCGGCCGTCATAGAACGAATATGGCCAGCAGCCCGCAGAGGTTGAAGACAGCGTGCGCCACGACGGGCGCGTGAAGCTGGCCGGCACGCTCGTAAACGAGGGCGAACAGGACGCCGGCCAACAGAAAACGGGGCAGATGCAAGGGCGCGGGCAGGTGCAGTACGGCGAAAATCAAGGCGGACCACAGCACGGCGCGACGGCGAGCGGCAGCCGGAGGAAGGCCGCGATGCAAGCTTTGCCGCTGGAACTTCCCGAGGAAGCACTCGTAGAAACCGCGACGGAACGCAAGTTCTTCCCAGAGGGGGGCGCCGACGCAGACTACGACAAACAAAAGCGCGTGCTCGACGGTGGACAGGCCGCCGGCAAAGAGGTCCCGGACAAGGCGGGCCGCAAAGAGCGGCGCCGCAAGGAACGACGCGACGCCACCCGGCAGGAGGGAGAGCAGCCAAGAGACGGCCGCGAGCAACAGCGCGTTCACCAGGACGAAAGCGCCTATGCCCCAGAGGACGCCGAGCCAGACGGAGCGGGCAACCGAGACCCGAGGGGTCAGGACGGCTGGGATGGACGCCGCGAAGGATTCGGCCCAGAAATACAAGGGCACGTTCATCGCGGCAAAGCCGCCCAGCCAGAAAAGGGGCGGCAGGACGGACAGGTCGCCGGCCAGGACGACACGGACGAGCGGGCCGAAGCCGCCGGACCGGACGGCAGCCACGGCCAAACCGGGCAGGGCGCCGAGGATCGCGACGAGGACCGTCCAGAACTGGATGCGCCACGCGACGCGGCGGTGGGCCCGAGGCTCGGGAAGACCGGTCGCGGCCGAAACGGGAACCTGAAACAGACGGCGCCAGAAACGGACGGAGGCAAAGGCAAATCCATGGGACACGAGGATCAACTCCTACTTGCCTTGCGAACACTCGCGGGCGCCGGGACGAGGCGCCGCGACAAAAAGGCGGGACGGGAACGGACACGTGATTAAGGATAGGGAACCGGACAGGCGCTGACCGATCAACAACCGCCATCAGTTGCCGGGAACTGTGGTATTATGGTGATGATGCTAGCGTCGAAGCTCATAGTAAACAGAACATGTCCGTTGGGGCGTAATGTTGCCGCATGCGGCGAGGGCGTCCGCACCCAACACGCAGCCGGGCGTGCCCGAAGCAACTGTGCGAATTCAGCCGCCGCAGAACGTCATGTAATTGGGTACAGATCGCTCCCGACACGGTTCTCCCGGCAAGCCGAGGGTTGCCCATGCGCGTGAGGCCACGGACTTCCGCTTCAGTGCGCTCACGGGGTTTCGCTGGTGTCGAGACGCCTCAGCTTGCGCTATCGTACCCCACACCAGAGATAATCCCCCTCGCCATTTCGCCCGGTCTCCGTGCCATTGAAAACGGCGCCTTTCCTTTTGAGACTCTGAGCAATATTGCCGAGATTGAAAGCTGGCGCAAGGAGATCAACCGGCCGCTGTACCATATCCATAAGTGGTGGGCGCAGCGTCTCGGAACGGTATTCCGGGCAATGGTCATCGGCGCGTTTGCGCCAAAGGACGCCGATATCCTCGATCTGTTTTATGGGCCTGTGCGCATAAGCGATGCCGTCGTGTTCGATCCTTTCATGGGCAGCGGCACGACTGTCGGCGAGGCGCTCAAACTGGGTGCACGAGTCGTCGGGCGAGACATCAACCCGGTTGCCCACTTCCTCGTTAAAAACGCCTTGTCCATTCACGACCGTGTGGCCATCCTCTCGACTTTCCGCGCGATCGAAAGTGACGTTGCCGATCAGTTACGCCAGGTTTACCGAACAGTTCTTCGCGACGGTACCGAAGCCAATGTTCTCTATTTCTTCTGGGTGATGACCGCCAACTGTCCGGCCTGCGCCACGGCAGTGGATCTGTTTCCGTCTTACATCTTCGCGCGGCACGCCTACCCCAAGAGATATCCCGAGGCGCACGCTGTCTGTCCGGAGTGCGGGGACGTCAACCGAGTTCGCAACGATGCCTGCGCGGCGACTTGCCACACGTGCCAGAGGGTTTTCGATCCGCACGCTGGCCCAGCTAACGGGCAAAAGGCGACATGTCCCTGGTGCGCGCATAGCTTTCTGATCGCAAAAACGATTCGAGGAACCGGCCGGCCGCCGAATCACCGGCTGTATGCCAAGCTGGTTCTCACACGCGAGGGCACGAAAATCTACCTGCCCGCAACGGACGAGGATCGAGCGCTCTACCAAGAGGCGGAAGAAGCTCTAAAACAGCGCAAGAACGCCTACCCACTCGTTCCAATCGAGCCTGGCTATAACACCAACCAGGTACTTGGCTATAATTACCGCCATTGGCATGAAATGTTCAACTCGCGGCAGTTGTTGTGCCTGTCGATAACCAGCGACCGCATCAGGCAGGTGCCGGACCCGATACTGCGAGACCTTTTCACGTGTCTGCTGTCCGGCACGCTTGAGTTCAACAACATGTTTGCTTCCTACAAGGGCGAGGGTAGCGGCGCGGTCCGACATATGTTTGCCCACCACATTCTCAAGCCCGAGCGCGTTCCGCTGGAAGCCAATTTTTGGGGTACACCCAAGAGTTCGGGCTCTTTCTCGACTATGTTCGAGGGGCGGATCCGGCGGGCGCTCGACTATGCTGACGCTCCGTTTGAGATTCATCCTGCTAGCAGGAATGGAAAGAAAACCAGTAGGAAATTAACCGGGCTTTCTGAGAAGATCGGTTTCGAGATTGCGGCTAGCTTCTCTGCCTTCACCGCGGGCAAGCGTGTCTATCTCTCTTGCGGGGACTCCAGCGCGACCGACCTGCCGGACCGGTCCGTCGACGCCGTTTTGACCGATCCGCCTTTCTTCGACAACGTCCATTACTCCCAACTCGCCGATTTCTTCCACGTGTGGCAGCGCCACGTCCTTGACCCTGACGGGCAGCGGTTAGCTTGCACCACCCGTTCCAGCGATGAGGTTCAGAACTGCGAAGTGGATGTATTTACGGCGCGGCTTGGCGCTGTGTGGACCGAAACTCATCGGGTACTGAAGGACGACGGCATTTTAGCCTTCACCTACCACCATTCGCGGCCGGAGGGTTGGCGGTCTGTCCTGCAAGCCTTGATGGGGGCCGGATTTGGGATTACCGCTGTTCATCCCATCAAGTCCGAAATGTCTGTCGCAATGCCCAAGCATCAGGCTAAGGAGCCGATCGACCTTGATGTAATCATCGTCTGCCGCAAGCGCACTCAACTCCAACCATACCACTGCAACGAGGATTTGTGGGAGACGGCAACGCCTCTAGCCGTTGAACAGGTGCGCAGGTTCCGCGATTCCGGCCGGAGGCTCAGCCGGAACGATGTGCGCGTCATCGTGATGGCCCAACTGCTACGACAGCTTTCGACTTCGCACGCGGTGGAGATTGCCCTCCGCCTGCTTGATACCACAAAAGGCGAGACCGAGGCTATTATCGAGAAACTGTACACATCAGGAAAGAATCCGAGCGTGAACAAGAAGGGTGTGGGTTAATCTTGTCTAACGCTCTGGCCATCTTCAAGCTCTGCGTTCAAGCCATCCGCGACGGCGAGCTTATCGAACGCGAAGGGCGTACCGACAAGGAGTTCCATTTCCAGAGTTGGTTCAGGAAACGCCTTGAAACGTTGGGGCTGCACTTCGATTTGCCTGGCCGGAATTCTTACCCGGACTTCCGCCTTGTCCGTTTTCCCGAGGGGTATGAACTCAAGGGACTGGCGTATCCGGGCCGTGAAGCCGACTACGACTGCAATAGCCAGGTTCCGTGCGGCGAACATAACGGGCGGCAGATCTATTACGTTTTTGGTCGCTACCCCAATGACCCTGACGGCAACCGCTACCCAGTACTCGACCTTGTGCTGTGCCACGGCAGTTTCCTGAATGCCGACAACACCTACGTTCACAAGAACAAGAGCTTCCGCGGATTTGGCACCTACGGCGATATACTTGTACGCGACCGGAAGATGTACGTTGCGCCGACCCCATTTGCATTGGCCCAAGGGACAGCCCATCGGCGCACGCTCATTCTCCCGGCCGATCACCCTGCCAATGATGAATATGTCGAAGTCGGCACATTGACCCGGCGGGAGATCGATTGGGTGGTGGTCGCCTATGACTTCGATCTTCGCACGAATGAGATTGCGACAACGCACGTTCCGAACCCGAACGGCGGACGGGAGCACGTCTTCGCGGCCTATCGTGTGCAAGGAGACCCGATGGACCCTGTTTCTCTTCGCGAACGCGAGCAATCTCCCACAATTCCTGCTGGGAACGGCGAGGACGACCAAGACTAATTTCGCCTGAAGGGAGTTTGATTACTGGAAGACGCGGAGGCGCCACGCGGCGGCCGGGGCCGACACGGGGCGCCTCGTCACGTTCGTGGGGAACGCGCGCTGCTACTCGGAACGGCGCAAGGCGTGGCGCGCGTGAGCCGCGCACGGGGCGCAGAAGGCGAATCCCGAGATGTACTCAGGGCTGCCGTTACACCACCAGCAGCTACACAAGGCGCACCGCCTGGCGTCCAGCAGATCGTCGCAGCTTGGACAGATGGCGCGGTCGTCCCGAACTTTGACGGGCGGCGCGAGGACGAAGTGCTCCTCGCACGAGGGGCAGACAAACTCACCGCGCTCTTTGGCCCGGTTCAGGAGGTCCGCCAACACATCAACGTCCGGGTTCTCGTCGGCCACTGTCCGGAGGAACCCGGGCGAGACGCCGTGGACGAGCGCGTCCTTGAGCGTGTAGCCGCTTGCCTTGACTAACTTCGCTGCGATCTCCATAAACGCCCCCTTTCCACCTTCACCGCCGGGACGAGCCGCGGCGGAACAACAGATCCTACCCCGGCAACGGACCGGCGCTGGCTCGGCGGCCTTTGGACCGCCTTCTTCGAGGCGAAACGCGAGAAGGCGGACGCAGACATTAAGAGGAGTGCGCCGCATGAGCACCCACTCTCCCTCACAGGACGGGCCCGCTCGGTAAATCCGTCCTCCCTGCAACGCTCTACCGCTTTCCGGGGCCGGTGCTCCCGGCTCCGACAAGAACGCGCGCACGGCAACGTGGAGGAACCGCGCGCCGGGGTGCTGCCAGCAGAAAAAAGCAGGCACGGCTACTCGACGGGAAGGGCCAGAGACTGCGCGACTACCGGGTGCTCGGGGCCGCGCATGAGCAGCTCGACGGCGGCCGGCCGAGAGAAGCCTCTTGCGCGAAGCGACCAGTAAGAGGCTTCGACCCAATCAGGGATGTACGGGCGCTCGACCAACCGGCACCGCTCATAGGCGTAAGGCGCCGGGTGGGCAAGGCCAGCCAGGCGGCAGACCCTCAAGAGATGAAGGTCGTCCGGGCAGGGCACGAGACGGCGCTCGCTCACGTAGCGCTGCCAGTCGGCCAGAACCTGCAACGCACGCTGGCGAGCACGGCCGCGGTGGGCGCGCAGCGTCCAGCACCTGCGAAAGAGCCGGCCGCAATCCCGGCACCGGAACTGGTCGCCCACACGACGGCCGCAGGCACTCCGGGGGACGCAATCGCGACATCGGCGCGGCATTGCCCGCCACCTCGTTTCCGGCTAGAGCGGCTCATCAAACCAATCGGAGGGGAAGTCGCCCGGCAGCCGCAGATCAAGCTCGCCGGAACGCAGGTCGCAGACGAAGGGGTGCGCGGGCACGAGCCAGGAGATACGCTGCCAGCCGCGCGAGCTGGCGAGGTCGGCGACGCGGGCCATAACCGGCTCGATGTCGGTCTCGTACCAGTTGAACCAGAAAAGGATCCGCGCTACAGGACGGCCGTCCACCAAGACAATGCCGGCCATGCAGTCGGCTCCGAGGCACCAGGGCACGGCGCTGAGCCGCTGCGCCCCGAAGACGACGCTTTCGGGGGGAACAGACGCCAAAACGCCGGGAACATCCTCGAGGAACTCGAAGAAGAAGTCGGGCATGGGCCGCAGGAGTCCGCGGAGGCTGTCCCCTTCCCAGGATGCGGGGTCGGCCGGATCGCGGCCCCGACGCTGAAGGCCGGCACGGATGTGCCAGAGGCTGCCGGACATCGGCCGAACGGGGATGCCGCGATGGGAGTACCACCAAAGGGCGGTGCGCAGCCGGCGCAGGTAACGCGCGTATTCAAGGCCCCGGCGGGACGGAGGGACCGACTGCCAGGGGTCGCAATCGAAGAGCTGATTGAAGGTCCAAAAAGGCAGGACGGGCCGGCGCCGCCTGCCGGGAGGGCGCGGCGCGTCGAGAGCGCGTATTATGGCGAGGTCCGGCCAGGGGCACCGCCACAGCTCGGCTGAAGGCGGGTCGGGCTCGGGAACGGAGTCCGGACGGTCTTCCCCGCCCCATACCTGGCGCCAGAACGGCGCGCGCAGTACGGAGTGAGGGGCGCAGGCCACGAGTACGTGACGGCCGGCCGCGTGCGTCTGAAGTATGCGGGGGAGCACGGGCTCGGTGGTTCGAGGAAAGACGCGCCAGTTCAAGGAGGCCAGATCTTGAACGTCCTTCAAGGGAACGAACGGAGGCAGGCGCAATTCGACCAGCCGAGGGGCGGCGCGGCCGCCACCGGATACGATGACGGCCTCCGCCGCCGCAAGACGGCCGTTGAGCAGACACAAGGCAAGACGCACGGTGTCAATCTTGGGCGGAGGCGCACCTGCGGACACAGGGAAGAAACGCAGAACCCAGCCACCGGAACGCCGAAGGACTTGCGCGGTGTCCACGGCCGCCGAGCCTCCCCCGAGAAAGCGGAGAACGGGATCACGAACGCGAGCGCCGGCCGCCAGAACGCCTGCCGGCGGGCGGCGAGGCGGCGGGCGGCGGGACGAGCGCCCAGTCGGAGCCGTCCATGGGAGCAGGCACCGAGGGAGGCGGCGGGAACTGCACGTCGAGGTCGGGTGCTCCGGACGAGGAGCCGGGGCCGACGACTTCAAGCCGGCCGGGCAGCGGACGAAGGCGGCGCGGGGCCCGGCGGCGCAGGTCCCACTCGCATAGGCGCAGATCGCAGATCTCGGGAGGCTGCGGAAAACCGGCGCGCACCACGCGCACGACGGCCTGGAACTGAGGGAGTTCCATGAGGGTGGTGTAAGGGAATCGTTCTTCGAGACGCTCGGAGGTCTGGACCCGGTCGCGCACCCACATGCCGCCGGGGAAACCTCGCTCGTAGCTATAGGTCGGCTCGGCGCGGCGCACCTGGTGCTCGGCGAACTCGCGGGCGAACAGCTCGGCGTCCTCGGCGGATCCGAGGGTCAGGGCAATCTTGTTACGGCAGCATTCGAGTACGCTCTGGCGGAAGGCGCGGCTGTCGTCCGGCAGGAGCTGGGCAGTGGTCTGCACTGCCAGAACCACGGCGCAGCGGTAGCTGCGGCCAAGCGCGAGCAGCCGTTCGATGTCGGGGTTGAGATAACGCGGGAATTCGTCGATGTAAAGGGCGTGGGCCGGCCGGCTGGTCTGGGTGCCGGGCCGGCGGAAAACGGCGTTTTGAAAATGCATCATGACGAACTGGCCGAAGACGTCGCCGAGCTTACCGAGACGGCCCATGGCGGTGTTGATCACGAGTACGCCGCCGTCGGCGAGGTGACGGTCCAGATCGACATCGGAACGGCCCAGCAGCACGCGGCTGAGAAGGGCGTTGCCGGCGATGTCCTCAAGCTGCTGCCGCAGGCCGAGGGCGAACTGGTACATCTTGTCGCGAAGCTCGCCGAGCACTTCCCGCTCGAAGTATTCGACGAGAGCGGTCTGGCCGTACCGGCGCTTGGCGACGGGCAGCAGGTCGTGCTCTAGATAAGAGAGGTCCCGCAACGCGCGAATCATGTGCGCCAAGGTGACTTCGTCGCCCAGGACTTGCTTGAGCAGCAAGGTGGTGTTACGACAGGCGATCTCTTGCACCTGGCGGAAAAAAGCTTCCTGCCGGCCGAAGAGCGCGCGGAGCACGGTGCGCATGATCTCGGCGACGGTGTCGGGAGGGCCTTCGAGCGGGTTGAAGCGCGGGGTGGCCGGGTCTTCGGGGTTGATATAGACCACGGGTAGGCCCAAGGACCGAGCCATCGCGGCAACGTCCTCGGCAAGATCGCCTTTGGGCTCGATGACGGTAATGCCGGTACGGCGGCCGTCGCGCATTGCTTGAAGGTCCTGCCAGATCATGGGCTTGAGTACGCGGGTGGTCTTGCCGGTGCCGGTGGTGCCGACGACCATGGTGTGCAGATAGCGGTCTTCATGATGGATCGTGACCGGCGTGCGGCCGCGATAGGCGACGCAAACGTCCAGCGGCGAAGAGCGCACGGGCAGGGCCCTAGCGGGGCGGCCGGTGGGTCCGGACCGGGGCAACTGGGACCGCAAAGCATAGAAGGCCAAGGCGCCCAAGCACAGAAGGAGCAATGGGCCAAACTGAAGGGGCAGCAGCACGGACTGCCAGGCGTCGTGGCCGATGAGCCAGGCGCCTTGCGGGCCGGCGGAGTGATGCTCGGCAACGGACCAGGCCCAGCCGCGCACCCAGCGCGACCACCAGCCGGAGGCGGCCAGGAGCGATGCGGCCAAGCCGGGCCCGAGGAGCAGGCCGCGGCGGAGGGAGGCACCGGCGACGGCGGCCAACAAGCCGAGACCGCCGGCGACAACGACCGGAAGGGGCATGGGGACGGGGACGGGCGCAGCCAAAACACCGCCCAGCCCCCCGGCAAACCAAACGGCGGAAACGGCCGCGGCAAGAAAGGAGATTGCTGCGCCAAAGATGGTCAAGGCTGCGTCCCTCCTGAAGGTGTAACCAGAGGGAAGTTCAGCTGCTTAGTCCTTCCTGCCGGCTCCCAAACCCGGAGCCAGGCGGCCAGACGCGCTTCCAGCAGCTTGAGAGGCTCTCGCATTGTCCGGAGCTGCTGCGTTTCGCCTTCGGAACTGGCCTGCAGGGCCTGCCCAATAGCGTCGTCTATCAGTTGCACTTGCCGCAAGGCCTCGCGGCAGTCTGCCTCTCGGAGCAGGTTCATCAAAGCATCCCTCCTGAAGGGGTCGTGCTGAGGCGTAGAAGCCGAAGGGGGGCGGGGGCGTCCGGTCCGGGGGGGCTCCCCGCAGGGACGAGGTACCAGAGCCAGTCGCGAGGGCCGACGGCGGCGCCGAGGCTTCGGGCCCAGGCGGGGCTGGAAACCAAGGCGAATATGCCGGAGCAGCCAAGAGCGCGCAGTGCGTCGAGCGTCACTTCGTCTTTCAAGAAGAGCAGGGCGCGGAGGTCGGCAGCCCGCAGGTCGATGGCAAGGAAGGACGAGGCGCGACCGCGCAGAACGTGACCCCCGGGACAGCCGGGCACGGGGCGTTCCAGCACGGCACCCCCGAGAAAACCGCCGACAGCCTCGGCCAAGGATTCGCCGAGGCGAGGCACGCCGGCCAGGAGGCCGAGGGCGGAGAGGCCGTCCTCGGGCACGAAACACCAGCGGGCACGCTTGCGGAAGGGCCGCACGGCGGCGATTGCCCCGGAGAAGTCGGGATAGCTGACGGAGGAACCACGGCCCAACACCAACGCGAAGGAGGCGTCGGAGGGGAAAAGGGGATGGACGGCGCACGACCAGAGACGGAAGACGCGCGTAGCCTGCGCGGCAGAAAAGGCGGTGCCGCAAAGCCACCGGCCGGAAGCCGGAGGGAGGCCCCGGACGCCGCAGAGAAAACCAGGAAGGCGCGGCGGCACAAGCTCGGCGGCGAAGTCGGGCATATCGTCCCAGAAGACGAACCGGCTGCCGGCGCCGCGCTCGGCGAGCACGACGAAGATTTCGGAAGCGATGCAGTGAGCAAGCAGGCTGTGATCGCCACGCAGCAACGGGCGCGAACGGGCGGGGACGAGACCGGGAGCCGGGAAGACGAGGTGCTGCCGGCGGTCGGTGTCCTGGGGACGCACCTGAATCAAACCCTGCCCAGACAACTCTCTAACGGCTATGCGCGCGGCACGCTCGCTCAGGGGCCGACCGTCTTCGACGGCCACAAGACGCTGGAAGGGCCCCAGCTCGGAGACGCTCAGGCGGACAAGGTGCTTGACTGCGGCGGGAACAAGCCCGGAACGCGAGGGCTTGAGCCGAACACGAGAAACCGGCATGAAGGCCAACCCTCCTTCGCGGGAGCAAGAGTGCGCTCGCGGCCGAACACGGTCAGGTCGTTTGCTCAAGATAGGCGCGGCGCGAGAGGCTGTCGGCCTGGACGTTCTGTTCCCGCGGAACCCAAACCAGGCGAAGGCGCTGGAACCTTGATAGAAAGGCACGAGCGCGGTCGTATAGCGGCCGTATCCGCTCGGAACGCACGGCGTACTCGCCGGAAAGCTGGCAGACCACGAGGCGGCTATCGGATCGCAACTCGACGGGCTCGCCCGCATAACCGCTCGCAAAAAGCCACTGGAGAGCTTCGATTACGGCCTGGTATTCGGCCACGTTATTGGTGGCGGACGGGCCCTCCACAACCCGGCCCCAACCTTCGTCGACCTTGATCCCGTCCCGGTAGGCGACCCAACCGTAACAAGCAATGCCGCCGGGATTCACCGGCTCGCAAAGACCGTCGGTCCACACCACGATGCCCATGAAATGCGCCCTCCCCCCCTAGCTGCTCCCAACGCACCCCGGTCTGCTTTGGCGCCCGCAGGCGCCGTCAGCAGCCCGGAACCCGCACGCGAAAACCCCGCATAATAGCCGCTTGGAAAGCCGTATGGATCCACGCCTTTCCCGGATATGAAAACCCACGCAACACCAACCAGACCAGCTCTCGGTCCCGGCCTGCTTTGGCGCCTGCAGGCGCCGTCAGCAGACCGGGACCTTCCCCGGGGGCTCCGCCCCCGGCACCCCCCCAGGGGCCTTGCCCCTACCACCCCTCGAAAAATAGGGACGACGCCACTCGCGACAAGCGCTCGTGTAATCCCCAAGCGAAA
>DOZU01000032.1 GCA_003517845.1 Clostridiales bacterium
GCCGATCCGCTGCCGCAGCATGCGCAAGCGCCCACCATCTTCCGTGATAAAGGATCGACGTAACGGGCCAAATTCGGACAAAGTCAAAGGGACAACAATATGAACAGCACCACACCATGAGTAATTCTCGGCGACGGGGACGAATCCTGTCGAGGCCCGGCGGACCCGGTCTCCGTCATGTCCCCGGTAGCGGCTTCGACAAGAAGGCCAGGAGCAAGGCTACCGCTCCTTCAACATCGCGCAGGTCGGCCATTTCCGAGGGGGTGTGCAGGTAGCGGGTAGGCAAGGAGACGACGCCCGCCGGTACGCCTTCCCGGGTCAGGGCGATGGCGCCCGCGTCCGTCCCGCCCCGCTCGAGGATTTCGCGCTGGAAGGGCACCCCCGCCGCGCCTGCCGCCTGCTCGAGCGCCTGGCGTACCCGCGGATGGCATAGCAGACTCTGGTCCATCACCTTCACCGCAGGCCCCTTCCCCAGCGCCACCTCCATCGGCGGACGGGCCTTGGGCGTATCGCCCGTGTCCGTCACGTCGACGGCCACGCCCCACGCCGGCTGCAGGCCATAGGCCGCGGTAAGCGAACCGGCGGTGGTGGGGCCGACCTCCTCCTGGACGGTGAAGACGAAGAACGTCCGGTTAGGAGAAGCTTCGAGGCGCCGGGCGACTTCGAGCAGCACGGCGCAACCGAGCCGGTCATCGAGGGCCTTGCCGATCAGGCGATGGCCCGCCCGTTCCAGGGGGCGATGGAATACCGCCACATCGCCGACGGCGATGCCGGCATCGGTGCCCGGATCGATGAACAGCTTCTCGTGCTTGAGATCTTTGGGCTCGTCCACCGGTTCGGCGCCGATGACGCCGACCTGGCCGCCAGGGAACACCACGCGCTGACCGGGCAGCCCCACGTGACCCATGCCGCCCACCACCGCGTAGCGCAGGAACCCCTTGTCGTCGGCGTGGGTGACCATGAAGCCGATCTCATCCATGTGGGCGGCCAGCATCACCCGGGGGCCGTCTCCGCCTTTCCAGGCGATGAGATTGCCCAGCGCATCCGTCCGCATGCCGTCCACATGTGACCCCAGCTCGGCGGCTATTAGCCGGCGGACCTCGTCCTCGCGGCCGGAAGGTCCATGAGCGCGGGTCAGCCGATCGATCAGGTCCAGCATAACTCGTTTACCTCCTCAGGGACGCGACGGGAAGCCGGTTCGGCCAAGCTCCTGCAAGAAAGCGCTTATCAGGCGCGCCGCGGCCGCCATGTCGGCCAGCGAAGCGACCGAAGCCGGGCCGTGTAGGTAGCGGCAGGGGACGGACACGGAAGCCGTGGCGGCGCCTGCGAGCGCCCGGCTCATCGCGCCGGCGTCGTTGCCCCCCATCGCGGAACGCCGGAGCTGGAAGGGGATGCCGTCAGCTCGGGCCGCCTCCTGCAGCATGGCGAGCAGGGCGGGGTTGGCTATGGAAGTGCGATCCATCAGGCTGAGGGCCGGTCCCGCCCCCACCCGCGTGACCCAGTCCGGCTCCTCGCGGGCGGGTCCGTCGGCGCAAATTGTCCCCTCCAGGGCCACCCCCACCTGCGGGGCGATGGCGTGGGCGGCCACTCGGGCGCCCCGCAATCCCAGCTCCTCCTGGACGGTGAAGGCGCCGTGCAGTTCCACCCCGGGATACTCCCCCCGCAACACCTCCACCAGCACGGCGCAACCGGCCCGATCATCCAGGGCTTTGGCCATGACCAGACCCGAACCGATCTCGCGGGCCCGGGTGGCGAACGTGGCATAGTCGCCGGCCTTGAACCACCGCTCGGCCTCCTCCCGGCTGGAGCAACCGACATCGATGAGCAGTTCGTCGACTCGCGGTACGGGAGGCTTGGCCCCCGGTTCCAGGAGATGAGGAGGTCCCACCCCGATCACCCCCGGAATCCGGTCGCCCCCCACCAGCACCGCCAGGCCGGGCAGTACCCGGGGGTCGATCCCCCCCGCGACGGCGAAGCGCAATCTGCCGTCCTTCTCGATGCGCGTGACCATGAAGCCCACCTCGTCCTGGTGGGCGGCCAACATCACCCGCACCGGCTCGGCGCTCCCGGCCGGATCGGCGCGCCTGACCAGGAGATTGCCCAGGGTGTCGGTACGGATATCGCCGCTCAACTCCGAGCGGAGGATGTTCCGGACCTCCGCCTCGTCGCCCGACACGCCGCGGGCGTCGCACAACCGGAACAGGAGTTCGCGCAGCCGCTCCCCGCCGTTCACTTCCATGCCAGTGCCTCCAGGTACGAGAGGTCCCGATCGCAGGTGAACCGGGCCAGCAGCCGTCCGGACCGGGTCACGTCGACCAGGGCGATGGTCTCCACCCCCGAATGCATGTACCGGCAAGGGATGGACAGGAGGGCGGTGGGCACCCCGGTCCGGGCCACCTGCATCGCCCAGGCGTCGGTGCCCGTGGGACCGGGGACCGCTTCGACCTGGCAGGGGATATCCAGCTCGCGTGCCAGGGCGGTCAGGTCGCGATAGAGGATGGGGTGCACGTTACCGCCCACGGCGATCACCGGGCCCTTGCCCAACGGCCACGTCAGGTGCTCGGGGACGCCCGGGGTATCGCCGTACCCCACATCCACCGCTATGGCGAGGTCAGGGTCCACGCCGTAGGCCCCGACCACCGCCCCCCGCAGTCCTACCTCTTCCTGCACGGTGGCCACCGCGTACACGTCGGCCGCGGGCTGCGACCGTTCAAGCTCCTGGAGGCAGTGGTGGAGCGCGGCCACGCCCGACCGGTCGTCCAGCGCCTTGCCGGCCAGGAGGCCATTCTTCAACTCCCACACCCCGGAGCGGAAGGTCACCGGGTCGCCCACCGCCACCAGTTCGGCGGCCTCCCCGGCCGTCAAGCCCACGTCGATGAACAGGTCCTCAGGCTTGGGCAGCTGGCGTGAATCCTCGGGCGACAAGAGGTGCGGCGGTGGGTGGCCGATCACTCCCGGCAACTCGCGGCGGCCGTGGACCGTAACCTCCTTGCCCAGCATCTGCCGGAAGTCAGGTCGCTGTACCCCGGCGAAGCGGAGGAACCCATCGCGGTCGATACGGGTCACGATCAAGCCCACCTCATCCAGGTGGGCGGCCAGCATCACTTTCAGCCGCCGCGTCCC
>DOZU01000197.1:0-957 GCA_003517845.1 Clostridiales bacterium
CCGGCCTTGCACCCGCCGTAGCTCTGTCGATGGTAACCCGCGAATCTCTCCACCAGGGTGCCCGAAAACCGGTACTCGCCGCACATGAACACCCTGTCCCAGGGGACGAACACGTCCTCGAACACGACGAGCGCCTCGTGCGCCCCGTACCTCGCGTTGCCGACGTCGATTTCTCCGCCCTCGAGCTTGCGCGTATCGCAGGACTGGCGGCCGTAGATGTACAGCATTCCCTTCGTGTCGGCAGGTACGGCGAAACACACCGCGTAGTCCCGGTCCTCCTCCCCCATGGTGACCGTGGGCATCACCAGCACTTCATGGGAACTCAGGATGCCGGTCTGGTGGGCTTTGGCTCCCCTCACCACGATGCCGTCGGCGGACTTCTCGACCACATGCAGGTACAGGTCGGGATCGGCGAGCTGGAACGGCCGGAGGGACCGGTCACCCTTGGGGTCGGTCATGGCGCCGGCGACCACCAAATCGTCCTCCTGCGTGCGGGCAAGGTAAGCCCTGAATTTGCTGCTATAGCTCGTGCCCAGGGCCTGGTCCATCTCGAAGGTGATGGTGTCGACCGCGTTGAGCGCGTCCATGCCCACGCACCGCTGAAAGCAGGATGCGGTCTTCTGCCCCATGATCCTGAGCATCTTGACCTTGTTGACCAGGTCGGTCGTGCCCTGGTGCAGGTGGCAGAAGCGGTTCACCGGGTTTCCGGTAAGGCGGGAACGGGCGGTGAACAACTCCCGGTACCGCGGGTCTTGTGCGAGCGCATAGGTCTCGGCGACGGCGTTCAGCGATGGCCTGACCATGGGGTTGTCGACTACGTCTTCGACCTTTTGCCCGAGGATGTAGATGTCTCGCTTGAGTTCTCTCAAGCTGTCGAGGTACCGGGCGGCGCTCATGAGTGGCATGGCTGTATCCTCCTATTGCCGGAAGAGCGAGCCTTGTAGGGGCGGGTTCTGA
>DOZU01000197.1:1290-10445 GCA_003517845.1 Clostridiales bacterium
TTCTGAACCCGCCCCTACGTTCGGGTGGGATCACGTATACGCGCCGGGCCGTGCCGGTTCCTGCCGGGCCCCATGACTACTAGCGCCGTTGACCGTCCCCGCGGTCCGGAGTATAATCCAGGCAAGACAGGCTCTCGCCAGGCGGCCGACCCTGGCGCCGTGGCGGGTTTTTTGCTTGCCGGAGGTGGGCGGGTTGGTGACGGGCAACCAGATTCGCGAGCGCTTCATCGAGTACTTCGAAGCCAACGGCCATAGCCGTGTGCCCAGTTCGTCGCTGGTGCCCGCAGGCGACCCCACCCTCTTGTTCACCAACGCCGGCATGGTGCAGTTCAAGGACGTGTTCCTCGGGCGGGAAGCGCGACCTTACCGGCGGGCGGTGACCGCTCAGAAGTGCGTTCGAGCCGGGGGCAAGCACAACGACCTCGACCAGGTAGGTCGCACCGCCCGTCACCACACGTTCTTCGAGATGCTGGGGAATTTCTCGTTCGGCGACTACTTCAAGGAAGACGCCATTGCCTTTGCGTGGGAGTTCGTCACCCGCCAGCTCGGACTCGATGCCCGCCGCATTTGGCCCACGGTATTCCGGGAGGACGACGAGGCATTCGATCTCTGGCGGAGAATAGCCGGCGTGCCCGCTGAACGGATCGTTCGGCTCGGAGAGAAGGATAACTTCTGGGCTATGGGGGAGACGGGGCCCTGCGGCCCGTGCTCGGAACTGGTGTTCGATCGCGGCCGGGAGACGGGATGCGGCCGGCCTGACTGCGGCGTGGGCGCCTGTGACTGCGATCGTTGGCTGGAAATATGGAACCTGGTATTCATGCAGTTCGAGCGGGATGCGGGCGGCCGGGTGACCCCTTTGCCCCGGCCCAGCATTGATACGGGGATGGGGCTGGAGCGGGTTGCGTCGGTGCTTCAGGGCGTGGCGTCGAACTACCAGACCGACCTGTTCTCGCCGATCATCGACCGGCTGGCCGCTCACGCGGGACGCCCCTACGATTCGGGGCCGGGTGGTTTCCCCTTCCGGGTCATAGCCGACCATGTCCGTGCCTGCACCTTCCTGATCGGCGACGGGGTCATCCCCGGCAACGAGGGGCGCGGCTACGTGCTCCGGCGGATCCTGCGTCGGGCCTCGCGGTTTGCCCGGGTGATAGGCGCGGAAGGACCGTCGCTGCACGCGTTGGTGCCAGCGGTCGTCGAGGCCATGGGGCGCGCCTATCCTGAGTTGGCGGAACGGGAGGAGTTCATCCGCCGCGCGATCGAGCAGGAAGAAGAACGCTTTTGCGGGACGCTTGCCCAGGGGCTGCGGCGGGCAGAGGAACTCGTGAAGGCGGCCGTCAGGGCGGGACGCAGCGAACTGGCGGGGGACGATGCATTCATCCTCCACGACACCTTCGGGTTTCCCCTCGATCTGACCCGGGACATAGCCGAGGAACAGGGCATGACCGTCGACGAGACGGGGTTCGAGGCGGCCATGGCCCGCCAGCGCGATCGCGCCCGGGCCGCCCGGGCCGGTGATGATGAAGCGACGGCGGTCAGGCTACGGGCCGTGTTGTCCGACACCCCGCCTACCGAGTTCGTCGGCTATGCGACCGGGGAAGACCGGGCTGAGGTGTTGGCGGTCCTGACGGGGGCGGGGCCGACGGACGAGGCCGATGCCGGCACGCGAGTGGAAGTGGTCCTGGATCGGACTCCCTTCTACGCGGAGGCGGGGGGGCAGGTGGGCGACCGCGGTCGTCTCCTGAGGGATGGTCTCGAGGTAGCCATCACTACCGTACGCCGCCACGCCGACGGCCGGGTCCTTCACGGCGGTCAAGTGCTGCACGGCCGTCTTCGCCCCGGGATCGAGGTGCGGGCGGTAATCGAACCCATATACCGCAAGGACGTGGCCCGTAACCACACCGCCACCCACCTGCTCCATGCGGCGCTCCGCGTCGTGCTCGGCGGGCAGGTGGCTCAGGCCGGCTCGCTGGTAGCGGCGGACCATCTCCGATTCGACTTCACCCACCTGCAACCGGTGACGGTGGAGGAACTGGCTAGAATCGAAGCGCTGGTCAACGAATGGATCTTCGACGATCTCCCGGTCGAGTGGCATCGAACAGGCTATCGGCAAGCAGTGGGGGAGGGAGCCGTTGCCCTCTTCGGGGAAAAGTACGGCGAGACCGTGCGCGTCGTCAAGGTTGGCGAGGTTGGCGCTGAGCTGTGCGGGGGAACCCACGTGCGGAGGACGGGCGAGGTGGGGCTGTTCAAGATCCTCGCCGAGACGGGCATCGGTTCGGGCCTCCGGCGGATCGAGGCAATCACGGGCAGAGCGATTCTGGAACGCCTCGCCCGGATCGAGACCCGGTTGGCGGACGCGGCGGCCCGACTGAGCGCTCCTCCGGAGGACCTGCTGGTCCGGCTGGACGACTTGCTGGAACGCCTGCGGGCGCGGGAACGCCAGTTGGCGGAGAGTCAGGGACGTCTCGTCGTTCACGAGGCGGACCGGCTCCTCGAGCATGCGGTGTGGATAGGGGATAGTCGCCTGGTGACGGGTCTGGCCACGCTCGAGGGAGCAGAGGCCCTGCGGGCGATTGGGGACGTGCTCAGGGAACGGGTGGGTTCGGGGGTTGCGTTGCTGGCCGCCCGAAATGAGGAACGGGTGCAGGTGATGGCGGCGGTCACGCCCGACCTGGTAAGGCGGGGCGTGAACGCTTCGCGACTGGTTGCCTGCCTGGCCGAGGAGATTGGGGGCGGCGGCGGCGGGCGGCCCGACCTTGCCCAGGCTGGCGGGTCGCGTCCCGACGGCGCTGAACGTGCGCTGGCCATAGGGACGGCGGAGGCAAGGCGGATGTTGGAGGCTGCCGGGGAATCCCCGGCGTCCCGGTGACGCTGGCGGGTTGCCGGGCCAATTCTGGACTCGGGGGCGGTGGGCGTGACCGAGAACGAGCAAGACCGGACCATGACGTACCGGATCCGAGCGGACGAGGTGGGCCAGGCCCGCACGATCTTGCTTCAGGTATACCAGGCTTTGAAGCAGAAAGGCTACAACCCGATCAATCAGATCGTCGGCTATCTTCTGTCGGGTGATCCCGCCTATATAACCAGCCACCAGGGCGCCCGGAACTTGGTCAGGAAAGTGGAGCGGGACGACCTCCTCGAGGAACTCGTCCGCAAGTACGTTGAGGAAGACCAGGAGTGAGCGGCAAGCCACAGCACCGGAGGGAGAGCCGGGGTCATGATACCCTTGCGAGATAGCACGCGATCCCGTACCTTCCCGGCGGTCAACGTGGCCATCATCCTGATCAACCTGGCGGTATGGCTCTATATGCTGACCCTGTCACCGGGGGAAGCGATGCGGTTCGTATTCCGGTACGGCTTCGTTCCCGCCAGCCTGGCGGCCGTTGACTGGTCAGCACCCATCGCGGCGGCGACCGCCGTCCTCCCACCCCTGGTCACGGCCATGTTTGTACATGGCGGCTGGATGCATGTGGTGGGCAACATGCTTTACCTCTGGGTGTTCGGCGACAATATCGAGGACCGGCTTGGCCGCGCCAGGTATGTCGCCTTCTACCTCGTGTGCGGCATTCTCGCCAGCCTCGCGCACACCCTGGCCAATCCCCTGTCCGACCGCCCGGCCATCGGGGCCAGCGGCGCGGTCGCCGGGGTGCTCGGAGCTTACCTCTTGAGTTTCCCGCGGGCGCGCATCCTGGCCCTGGTACCGCTCGGTTTCTTCCTGCACCTGACGGAAATCCCGGCGGGCTTCTTCCTCGCGCTCTGGCTCATCCTCCAACTAATCAGCGGCCTCGGCGCTCTGGTGGCCGTGGAACAGGTCGGCCAACTGGTGGCATGGTGGGCCCACGTCGGCGGTTTCGCGGCCGGGGTGGTCCTGATCGTGCTTCTGAGGGGCGCGCTTCGCGGGCGCTTCTGAGCTGAGCCATGGAATACCGTTTGCTGGGGAATACAGGCATCCGCGTTTCCCGGTTGTGTTTCGGCACGCTGGCCATAGGTCCGCTCCAGGGCCGCTTGTCGCTGGCGGAAGGGGAAGCGTTGCTGGAGGCGGCGTTTCTCCGGGGCATCAACTTCTATGACAGCGCGGAGACCTACGGTACCTACCCCTATCTGGGCCGACTGACCCGGGTGGTCTCAGGTCCCTTGGTCCTGGCGGCAAAGAGCTATGCTTACAGCCGACAGGACATGCGCCGCAGCCTTGAGCAGGCGCTCGATGAGTTGCGGGTCGACCGGGTGGACTTGTTCCTCCTCCACGAGCAGGAGTCGGCCGCCACGCTGGCCGGCCACCGTGATGCCCTGGAGTTGCTCATCGCCGAGCGGGAGCGGGGCCGCGTGCGGGCGATCGGCGTCTCCTCGCATTACGTGCCGGCGGTCGAGGCCGCGGTTGACCACCCGCTGGTGGACGTGATCCATCCGCTGGTCAATCGGGCGGGTCTCGGAATCAGGGATGGGGATCTCGCTGCCATGCTCCGGGCAATCCGCCGGGCTCATGAGCGAGGGAAGGGTGTATATGCCATGAAGGCGCTCGCCGGAGGGTTGCTGCGGCATGAATCCGAGCCGGCGCTCGCCTTCGTCCGCGACCTGCCGGGCGTCGACGCCGTGGCAGTAGGGATGAAGGATCGGAGCGAACTCGAGGCCAACTGTGCGGTGATGCAGGGCAATCCCGTGATGGCGGAAGTTGCCGGCCGCCTGGGCCGGGTAGCTCGGCGGGTCCAGGTGGAAGAGGACTGCGAACGGTGCGGCCGCTGCCAGGCGGCGTGTCCGCAGGATGCACTGGCCATGACCGAGCGCGGTCCGGCGGCCGATCCCGCTCGCTGCATACTGTGCGGCTACTGCGGCGCGGCATGTCCGGGCTTCTGCCTCCGGGTAGTCTGAAGATGGCCGGCCGGGTGCTCGCCATCGATCTCGGCGACGTGAACGTCGGGCTCGCGCTCAGCGACGCGTCGGGGAAGATAGCCATGCCCTATGGCGTGCTGCGGCGGGAGAAGCTGTCGCTCGACCTTGAGCGCCTGGCGGCTGCCGCCCGGAAGGCGGGCGCCGCGCGGATAGTGGTGGGGCTGCCCCTCAATCTGGATGGTAGCGGCGGCCGGCAGGCCAGACGGGCCTTGGACTTCGCCGATCGGCTTCGGGTCGAGTCGGGACTGCCGGTAGATACCTGGGATGAGCGACTGACCACCCGCGAAGCCGAGCGCCGACTGATCGAAGGGGATGTCAGCCGCTCTCGCCGGCGAGGGCTGATCGACCAGACGGCAGCGTGCCTGCTATTGCAGGCTTACCTGGATCGACGGAACCGGGCTGTACCGGCCAAACTTGACTTGCCGGCGCGCTGCCGGATAAGATGGGGACACTGCGAGACGATCGGGGTGGGAGACGTGCCAGAGGAACCGGAGGAGATGGAAGGGACCATCGTGTTGACCGACGAGGACGGCGAGGAGCACGAGTTCGAACTCGTCGATATGCTGGAACTCGAGGGGAAGCGCTATGCCATCCTCATGCCGGCCGGAGAAGCGGAAGACGATCTGGACGACGGCGATGATGAGGACGATGATTACGAAGATGACTATGGCACGGTAGTCCTGCGGGTGGAGACCGATCCGGACGGGAACGACATCCTGGTTCAGATCGAGGATGACGATGAGTGGGAACGAGTCGTCCAGGAGTGGGAAGAGAGCCTGGATGAAGAAGCGGTCCTCCCCGGGGACGAGGAAGACAACTGAGACCCGCCGCCAGCACCGGTATGGGGGCAAGCCCGATGGCGGGTGAGCGCCGGACATTGAGGGACGCGTTGAGGAGCAGGCTGCTATTCGGCCTGCTCCCGGCGTTGCTGGCCACTGCCTTGCTGGTGGGGGTGGGGGCGGTCATGGTGAGCGGTCCGGTGGCTCCCGGCTCGGATGATGTGGCGATGATGACCATCCCCAACGGCGTATCGTCCAGGGAGATCGCGGTTCGGCTGGAGCAGGCCGGCATCATCCGCGATCAGTTGTTCTTCCGGCTTTTCTTGAGGATGTCCGGCGCCGATGGCCGGGTTCAGGCGGGGGAGTATAGCCTGGGGCCGGGCATGAGCATGACCGAGGTAGTGTCGCGCCTGGTGCGCGGCGAGGTTACGCTGCACGCCGTCACCATCCCCGAAGGGCTCACGGTCGCCGGCGTCATTCAATTGCTGGTCGATAGCGGGTGGGGCGACCTCGCGACCTTCCAGGAACTGCTCGAGGACCCCGGGTTGCGGCCGGTCTGGCTGCCCGAGGATCCCCGCATCCGCCGGTCGCTAGAGGGCTATCTGTTCCCCGATACCTACTTCTTTCCGAGAGGCATATCCGAGCGAGCGATCCTGCAAGCCATGCGCCGGCGCTTCGATGATGAAGTCGACCTGCTCTTCAAAGAAAGGGCGGGCGAACTCGGCCTGACGGTCCACCAGGTGGTCACGCTGGCTTCGATCGTCGAGCGGGAAGCGCAGGTAGCGGAAGAGCGGACCATCGTGGCCGCGGTGTTCCACAACCGCCTCCGGCGGAGGATGCGCCTCGAGTCCTGCGCTACCGTCCGGTACGCCCTGGACAAGGATCCCCAAGAACCCTTGTTCTACCGGGACTTGGAGTCCCCTTCGCCCTACAACACCTACCGGCAGGATGGCCTCCCTCCCGGCCCCATCGCCGCTCCGGGCCGGGCCTCCCTCCAGGCGGCTGTGCACCCGGCCGGTGTCAAGTACTTGTTCTTCGTTGCCCGCGGTGATGGGTCGCACGCTTTCGCCCTCACCCTGGCCGCGCATGAGCGGAATGTCCGGAAGTACGGCGCAGGCTTCCGTTAGGCGTCCTGCCGCGCGAACTCCTGAACCGCCCCGCCTGCGAGCAAGCGGGCGCCCGCCACCCCGGTCCCTTCCCGGATGAAGTGCAGGTATACATCGGCATGCGGGTTCATGAGGAACAGGTCGCGGCTCACGGCCAGGAGATAGTGCCATTTGGGGACGGGGGGCGCGCCGGGGGACTCCTCGCCGTGCTCCACCGCCGCCTCCAGGCCGCCGCCGGTCGAGTTCCGCACCGTCACTCTCACCGTCTCCCCGCGGGGGGTCCCCAGGTAGGTGCCCCGCTTCTCCTCCAGGTCCCCGGAACCCAGGGAGGCGGCGACCAGTGGTGCCAGCCGATCTCCCAGGCAAGCCTCGGCCACCCGCCCGGTGATGTCCGCCAGCTCGATGCCGGCGGCATTGGATAGCAGGACGATCGTCAGGCGTTCATCGGGGAAGCGATTCAGGGCCGACACGAAGCCCAGCGTGCCGCCGCCATGGTGCACCTCGCGCACTCCCCGGCGCTCGCCCATGAGCTGGCCGAAACCGTAACGGGAGAACGCCGGGTCCAGGGGCCGGCAGGGCACGATCGCTTCGGCCAAGGCCTCCAGGGGCAGAAGTCGCGACGTATACAGGCTCTGGCTCCAGCGGAACAGATCGCCGGTGGTGGAGATGACGTTGCCGTCGGCCCAGCCGATCACCGCGAAGTGCCAGGGGGCCAGCTCATAGTCGTCCTTGCCACGATAGCGGTAGCCGGTGGCCAGGCCCGCCGGCCGTTCATCGCTCTCGCCCACCAGCGTGTGATCCATGCCGAGGGGGATGAAGACATTATCCCGCAGGAACGAAGCGAAGGTCTGTCCGCTTGCCCGTTCGACTGCGGCGCCCAGCAGCACGTAGCCGGAGTTGGAGTAGCGCCAGCGAGTTCCCGGTTCGAACTCCAGGTCGCCAAGGCTGGCGATGAGTTCCAGGAGGGAAGCGAGGTCGGGATATTTGCCCGCCGCCGCCGCGGTCCAGAACGCCTCGTCGAGGTACTCGCGGACGCCGCCCGTGTGGTGCAGCAGTTGCCGGAGGGTGACTCGGGCCGCCCAGTCGGGCAGTTCGGGCAGCCAGCGGGCCGCCGGGTCGTCATAGGTCAGTCTCCCCCGGTGGCGGAGCAACATCACCGCCACGGCGGTGAACTGCTTGGTGACCGAGCCGATCACGAAGCGGGAACGGGGAGTGATGGCCTGTCCCCCGGCCACGTCCGCGCGGCCGTACCCCTTGTGCACCAGGACGCGGTCATCCCGGCCCGCCAGAACCGACAGCCCCGGCCCCCCGGGATCAACGTACTCGCCCACGATTGCGTCGATCCTTCGCTCGAGGTCCAGTGCGCCTTCCAACTCTACCCGCCTCCTCAGATGCCAGTGCCGGGATGGGTCAGGTTCAGCCGCCGCGCCGGAGTACCTTGCCCGCGCGGACCCGAGTGGGCACGCCGCCGTCAACCGCCAGCAGGCCGTTCGCCACGACCCAGGGGATGCCGGTGGGATGGTGATGGGGATCGGCGAAGGTGGCCGTCTCGGAGACGGCATCCGGGTCGAAGACCACCAGGTCCGCGAAGAAGCCCGCGAGGATCCGTCCCCGGCCGTGGATGCCGGCCACGCTTGCCGGCAACGATGTGCTCTTGCGGATCGCCTCCGCCCACGCCAGCGCACGCTCTTCCCGGACGTACCGGCCCAGCAGGCGCGGGTAAGTGCTGACGGACCGCGGATGCAGCTTGGGAGTCGGTTTCCCGCCGCCCTGCGGGGCGGTGGGGAAGCTATCTACCGTGGCGCCGTCGGTCGAAACCATCGTGAGCGGGTGCTGGAGGTTCCGGCGGATGTTCTCCTCGTCCATCACGCCCACCGAGGATCGAGTGCTGCCCTCATCCGCCACCAACAGGTCGAGGCACACGTCAAACGGATCGGCGTCGCGCTCGATCGCGAGGTCTTCCACCGACTTCCCCTGGTCGGCCGGGCTGGAGGTCTCGACGATGCCGATCGCCCCCCAGCCGAAGCTCACGGCCGGGTTGGTCCAGCCGGGGACGCCGGCTTCGAGCAGGCGGCGCACCTCCCGCCGGGCGGCCGCGTCCCCCAGCCTTGACACGAGTCCCGCAAGACCCTCCCGTATCAGGTCGGGGGGCAGTACCTGGTACAGATAGCCGGTGGCCGCATAGGGGTAGGGATACACGTCGGCGGTGACGGTGAGCCCGCGCCGCCGGGCATCCTCCAGCAATCGCAGCACCCCTGGCGCCTTCCACCAGGCTGCCCGCTGGTCGGCCTTGAGGTGAGAGATGTTGACCCGGACTCCGGCTAACCGGCTGGTTTCCAGAGCTTCCACGATCGCTCCAAACCACTCGCAGCCCGGAGCCTGGCCC
>DOZU01000141.1 GCA_003517845.1 Clostridiales bacterium
GCCGTCCTCCCTGTACGATAGGACTGCCGCTCATGCCCTGAACGATGCCGCCGCTCCGTTCCAGGAGACGGCGATCGGTGACCCGAAGGGTGATTCCTTTGGGCGACGGCTGGCGCTGTCGGGCATCAACCCTCACTATCTCCACTTCGAAAGTCTCCACCGTCCGGCCATCGAGCACGGTCAGCATCGACGCGCGACCGGGATGTACTTGATGGGCGAGAGCCAGGGGCATCGACGGGAACGGGGCGGCGTGTCCTGCCGGCATTCGCTCCAGCTTGCCGACAATGCCGAACGGGGTGTTACGATCGATGGAACCGAGGATGGTGCCGGCCTCCGGTCGAAGCTCTCCTACCTTCTCTCCCGGGTGTCCTCGACGCCCTTGCCGGATTCGGGCTACCGTGGCCTCCACGATTCTGCCCTGGCTGGTATCCGCCGGTCGACCGGCACCCGACTCGGTGACAACATGACCGAGAGCGGTGAATATACGGCTCGTCGGGTGATAGAAGCTGAGGGTGCCCACGCCGGCCGCGCCGTCTCGCAGTTGCAGTCCGAGGCTATGGCGGCCGGTGTTGCGATCGTAGCCGGGATCCACGAGCAAAACCAGCGTCCGACCATCACGCGTGACTTCTATGCGTACGGGAGTTCCCTGGTCTGCGGCTTCATCCACCCTGCTCAGCAAGTCTTGCTCGCAAGCGACGGGACGGCCGTTCATGCCCACGATGAGGTCGCCGGGGACTATCCCCGCATCGCGCCCCGGCACCACCCGCCGGCCGCCGGGCGTCTCCAGCGGCCGATGACCCAGGACCAACACGCCCGATGGGCGCAACAAGATGCCGATGGACTGGCCTCCCGGGACGACCTCGAGTCCGGGTATGACTTCCAGCACCAGCTCGCGGACCGGCAAGAGCCCCAGGAGCGAGAAGCGAAGGCGATAGCTGCCCGCCTGGGCGGCGGCCAACCGAAAACCCTGGCGGCCGTCGATCGCCCCCAGGCTCTGGCCTGCCATCGCCCCGTTAACCTTGACGCCGGGGCGGTCCACCAGCACGTGGAGGCGCAGCGGCAGGCCGAAGAGGACCTCCTCGACCTCCCCTTCGAACACCCGCAGGTGCCGGGGGAAGGCCGCGAAGGTCCTCCAGCCCGGACTCAGGAAGAGACCGAGCAGGAGAAGACACAACAGGACCCCGATCTCGCCGCGCCGCCGGCTACCCGATCCCACCCCGGTCATCAATCAGTCCCCCCGCCCGGAAATCACACTAAACCGCAGGTACAGCGGCGTTATCGTGTCCTGGTCGACCGGCCTTTATGCCGAAACGACCTCGCGGCGAGCCCGGGTCGATCTGGCATGAGCAGGAGCGCGACCCGGTTAGCGCGAAACTGCCGGCATGCAAAGCGCGGGGAGGTAGCAGGTCGTGCTCGATTCATTCCGAGGCAAGGAACCCGAGGTCCATCCCACGGCCTTCATTGCGCCGACCGCCGTCCTGATCGGCGATGTCCTCATCGAGGAGGGCGCGAGCGTGTGGTACGGGGCCGTCCTCCGGGGCGACATGGGCGCCATCCGGGTGGGACGGGCGGCCAACATTCAAGACAACTGCGTGGTCCACTCGCAACCCGGGAAGGACGTCGCCATCGGCGAGCGGGCGACGATCGGTCACGCCGCAATCCTGCACGGCTGTACGGTCAAACGGGGATCACTGGTGGGCATGGGTGCGGTGGTCCTGGAAGGCGCGGTCGTCGGCGAGCAATCGGTCGTCGCAGCAGGTTCGGTGGTCGCCGAGTCCATGATCGTGCCCGATCGGCACCTGGTCGCCGGCAGCCCGGCGGCCATCAAGAAGGAACTCAGTCCGGCTGTCTGCCAGGCGCTGGATCAAGGAGTGGAGGAGTACCTGGCCCTTACTCGGGCTTACCTCCCCGCGCGATAGCGCGCCAGCCTGCGGCATCCGCCAGCATCGCCTCGGCGTGGCGCCTCGTGATCGGGGATTGCTGAGTTCCAGCCAGCATGCGGGCGATTTCATCCACCCGTCCCGCGCCGTCCAACCGCTCGACCAGGGTGACGGTGCGTCCTCCTCGCACCTCTTTGAAGATGCGGAGATGCGTGTCGGCAAAGCAGGCGATGGGTGCGAGATGGGTCACGCACATTACCTGGCGACCGGCCGCCACGAGCGCAAGTTTACGGCCCACCGCCAGGGCGGCGGAACCGCCGACGCCCACGTCGATCTCATCGAAGATCACGGTGGGCACGGCGTCCGCCTCGGCGACCAGGGCCTTCAATGCCAACATGATCCGCGATAGTTCGCCTCCGGAGGCAATGCGGGCCAGGGGCCGGGCCGGCTCTCCCGGGTTGGGGGAGATGAGGAACTCCACCCGGTCGACTCCCCGCGCGGAGCAAGCCAAACGGGTGCCTGCTACCGGAACTCCCGCCGCATCCTCCTCCTGTTCAATGCTCACTCGGAAGACCACGGCCTCCATCGCCAGGTCCCGGAGTTGTTCCTCCATGCGCCGCTCCAGGTCCCGTGAAACCCCGGCCCGCAGGCTCGACAACGACCCTGCGAGGTCGCCCAATTCGCCGCAGATCTGCTCCCGCTCGGCCTGCAGCCGCCGAATGGTCGATTCGCCGGCCACGATACGGTCTAGTTCCCGGGAGGCTCGCTCGCGAAACGCCAGGACATCCTCGCTAGTGGGGCCATACTTGCGGCCGAGATTCGCCAGGAGGTCAAGCCGCCGCTCGAGTTCAGCGAGCCGGGCCGGGTCGGGTTGGAGTCGTTCGAGGTACTGCCGCAGGTCGCGAGTTGAATCTTGAACCTGGTAACTGATGTCGCCCAGGGCCCGGTTGAGTTGCTCAAGCCCCGGATCGATCCTGGCCGCCTCGCCGACCGCCGCCGCGACCTGACTGGCCAGTTCTCCCAGCGAAGGGCCTTCTCCCGGCTCGGTCATACAGGAGTACGCTCCGCCCAGCAAGCTCCGCAGGCGCTCGATGCTCCCCAGGATTCGGCGTTCTTCCTCGATCGCCGCCGCTTCCCCGGGGCGAAGGGCGGCCCGGTCGATCTCCTCAACCTGGAAACGCAGCAGGTCCAGTTGCCTTTCGCGCTGGCCCGCGTCGCCGGCCAGCGCCTCCATCTCCGCCTTGATGCGCTGGAGGTGGGCGTGCGCGGCCTCCACCCGGCGGCGCTGGCTTTGAACGGCCCCGCCGCCGAAGCTGTCCAAGAAGTCCCGGTGACGCTCTTGCCTGAGCAGCGACTGGTGCTCGTGCTGACCGTGGAGGTCCACCAAGTGCTGCGTCACTTCCCGGATGGATCCCGCGCTGGCCACCCGCCCGTTGATCCGCCCGGTGCTGCGTCCGGCCGTGGTTATCTCGCGGCTCAAGGTCAGCAAGTGATCGACTCGGCTGACGGCCCCCAGCGCGGCCAGGCATTGCGACGCCGCCGGGAGGGCGCGGAGATCGAAGGTGGCCTCGACCGCCGCTTGCTCCGAGCCCGAACGGACATAATCGGAGGAGGCCCGGCCGCCCAGCGCCACCTCCACGGCATCGATGAGGATGGACTTGCCGGCCCCCGTCTCGCCCGTCAACACGTTGAAGCCGAGTTCGACGTCAATCTCCACCCGCTCGATGATGGCGAAGCTCTGGATGGCTAGCCGGCGGAGCATCGTCAGTATCCGAACTCGCGGAGGCGGCGAGCGATCTCCTGGGTCAGTTCCCGTGACCGCACCACCACCAGGATGGTGTCATCGCCGGCAATCGTACCGAGAACTTCCGGCCATCCGAGCCGGTCAATGCCGACCGCCACGGTGTTGGCCGTGCCCGGGAGGGTTCGTAGCACGATCAGGTTCTCGGCGAAGTCGATTCCCACCAGCAGGTCGTGGAAGTGCCGGCGGAGGCGCTCGACCCGGCCGTTGCCTGAAGGATCATCAGGGAGGGCGTACCGGTAATGCCCGTCGTCTCCGGGCACCTTGATCAGCCGCAAGTCCCGGATATCCCGCGATATCGTCGCCTGGGTCACGGCAATGCCCTCCGAACACAGGATGCCGGTCAACTGGTCCTGGGTACTGATGGGCCGTTCACGGATCAGCTCCAGGATTCTCATGTGCCGCCTTAGCTTCACGTCAAGCCTCCCCATCCCCGCTAGCCCCCATCGCGCAAGCCTCCCTCAGGCAGCTTCGCGCTGAGCACCCGGTAGAAATTCCACCCCGGCCTGCGGAGAAGCCTGACTCGTTCGGCGGCCAGCGCGGCCACCACCTCGTCATCGCGTTCGAGGGGGACCCCTTCATGGCCGTCGATCGTGAGGACGGTCCCCGTCGCGTCGCCGGCGAGGCGAACGGCTATGGGTTCCGAGGAAGGGACCGCCAGCGTCCGGGCATACAGAGTGTGAGCGCAAATGGGGGTAATCAGCAAGGTGTCGACCCCGGGATGGACGATCGGGCCCCCGGCCGACAAACTGTAAGCCGTCGAACCGGTCGGCGTGGCCACGATCACGCCGTCCCCCCCATACGCTGCCACCGGCTGACCTCCTACTCGTACTTGCACGCCTACCGTCCGAGCGAATGGCCCCTTGCTGACCACCGCTTCGTTCAACGCGAGTCTCTCCCATACCGCCACCCCGCCCCGCCGGACCTGAACGCGAAGCATGGCCCGCTCCTCAATCTCTCCCTCGCCTCTCAGGAAGAGCGGGAGAGCGGCGAACAGCTCCGGCCCCTCTACCTCGGTCAGAAAACCAAGTCGCCCGAGGTTCACGCCCAACAGGGGCAGGCCGCGGGCGGCTACCAGCCGCGCTGCGCCGAGCAGGGAACCGTCGCCGCCGAGGACGATCAGGAAGTCGAGTCCATCCGTGCCGTCAGGGAGGGAAACCCGCAAGTCGGCACGCCCCACCGCACCCGCCGTATCCGGGGTGAGGCGGACGCACGTTCCCCGGTCCTCCAGCCACGCCAGCAACCGGCGGGCGACCGCCACCGCGTCGGCCTTATCGAGATTGGCATGGACCGCCACTCCGCGAACCGGCCGCTGGTACGGGTCAGTGGCCGCCGTGTTCACGGGAGGATGCACCGCCCTTTCGAGCAATTGCCCGTATTCGCCTAGCCCGGCCGCGTATCCTCCCCAGGCGGAAGGTGCAAGCCGCGTAGGAGCGACCGTAGTTCCTCCCGGCACGCCGGGTCGAGCGGCTGAAGGGGGGCCCGCGGCGAGCCTCCGTAGTAGCCCGCCAGATCCATGGCCGCTTTCAGGCCTGGCACTCCCCAGCGCGCGGTCACCGCGTTGTTCAGCGGGATCAACCCGCCCTGCAGCATGCGAGCGTCGTCCCACCGTCCGTCCTCGAAGGCGTCGAGGATGTCGCAGCAATGCCGGGGGGCAACGTTAGCCACGGCCATGACCCCGCCCGCTGCCCCCAGCGCGAGGGCGGCAAGGAAGAATCCCCCCGAGCCGGCGAAGACGGCGAAGTCCTCAAGGTCCCGGGTCAAGTGGATCATCTCCGCGAGCTGGGTGATGTTGCCCGAGCTGTCCTTGATCCCGGCAATGTTGGGGTGGCGCGCCAGGCCGGCTACCAGAGACGGCCGCAGGTTCAGACCGGTGTATTGGGGCACATTGTACAGGTAGACGGGCACGGGTGATGCCTCAGCCACGTCGCGGTAGAAGTGGCCGAGGGCCCGTTCGTCCAGCGAAGCCTTGTAATACGATGGATGGAGCACCAGAGCGCCGTGTACACCGGTTCGCGCGACGGCCAGGGTGAGTTCAATCGTCTCGCGGGTGGACTCACAGCCCGTACCCGCCAGCACCGGTCGCCCCGCGCCCGCCCCCACCACCGTGCGGCAACTGGCGACTTTCTCGTCGAAGCTCAGGAGCGGGAACTCGCCGTTGGATCCAAGTACCACGTAACCACCCAGGGGCAGTCGGTTATAGGCCGCCAGGTTCTCCCGAAAACGCTCGTGAGCAACTTCTCCCCCCTCGAAGGGGGTGGCCAGCGGAGGAAACACGCCGCCTACACGCATGGGCTCCGACCTCCCGGCAACTGAGGATTCACTCGGGCCCCCGCCCGCCCGATCCCCCGGGGCCCCGGGCCACGGCCTCGCCAGCCCTCGTGACGGGCTCGCGTCGCTCGGCACCGACGGCGTCGAGGCAGCGACCGGCGGCGGCAATCCCTTCGGGAGTCAGTCCCGCGTCTTGCCGGAGCCGGTCGGCAGGCCCGTGAGGTAGCGGTCGATCCGGCAGGGCCAGGCACTGCATCCTGACCCGCCGGGATATCCCCGCGTTGAGCAGGTACTCGCTCACCGCGCTGCCGAATCCGCCCGCCAGGATATGTTCCTCCACGGTCAGGATGCTCCCGTGTCGCCGGGCCAGTTCCTCGATAGCCGCACCATCCAGGGGTTTCACGAACCGGGCGTCCAGCACCGAGGGATCCAGCCCCTCTCGCTCAAGGAGCCTCGCCGCTTCTGCCGCCGGCTGTACCATGTTGCCGACGGCCAAGATTCCCGGTCCGGAAGTACCGCGGCGCACCCAGTCTGCCTTTCCCGGCGGGACCTCCCGGAGTTCGCGGTCCAGCCCGGCCCGTCCCACCCTGCCCCGAGGGAAACGAATCGCGCAAGGCCCCGGCTGCCGCAAGGCGCTGTACAGCATATGCTGCAGGTCGTTGCCGTCGCGAGGCGCCATGATCGCAAGCCCGGGGACTCCTCGGAGGAAGCCGAAATCGTATATTCCATGGTGGGTAGGCCCGTCCTCGCCCACAATGCCTCCCCGGTCCATGACCAGCACCACGGGGAGTCCCTGCAGCCCCACATCGTGCAAGATTTGATCGTACGCCCGCTGCATGAAGCTCGAGTAGACGGCGACCACCGGCCGCATGCCGCGTGTCGCCAGCCCCGCGGCGAAGCAGACGGCATGGGCCTCGGCGATCCCCACATCGAAGCATCGCTCGGGAAACGCGGCCGCGAACGGTCCCAGACCGGTGCTGTCTCGCATGGCCGCCGTTACCGCCACAATCCGCGGGTCGACCTGGGCCAGGCGCAGCAGCGTCCGGCCGAAGACTTCTGTGTAGGTGGGATCCTCCCCGTGGTTCGCCGGCTCGCCAGTGGCTGGGTCGAAGGGACCGATGCCGTGGTAACGATCGGGATTGGCCTCCGCCGGAAGATATCCCTTCCCCTTCCGGGTGACGACGTGTAATAGGATCGGGCCAGGCATATCCCGCACCTGTCGCAACGTGTCCTCGAGTCCGGGGAGATTGTGACCGTCGATCGGGCCGAAGTAACGGAAGCCCAGCTCCTCAAACAGGACGCCCGGCACCAGGAGGTACTTCACGCTACCCTTGAGTCGTTCCGCCAGCTTGGCCAGGCTCTCCCCTGACGGGAACCGCCGTACGAAATCCAGCGTGCGCTTTCTCACTCGCGCATAGGTCGGATGGGCGCGGGCCCGCGTGAGGTGAGCGGCAAGTCCTCCCACGGTGGGTCCGTAGGACAGCTCGTTGTCGTTGAGCACCACCAGCAGACGGGTCCCGGCATGTCCGGCATGGTTGAGCGCCTCCAGGGCGAGACCTCCCGTGAGAGCGCCGTCCCCGATCACCGCGACAACCCGGCAGCTATCGCCCGTCAGGTCCCTGGCCTTGGCGATCCCCAGGGCGGCGGAGATGGAGGTGCTCGCGTGGCCCGTCTCGAACGCGTCATGGGGTGACTCCGCGAACCGGGGGAAACCGGCCAGCCCACCGTAAGTGCGCAGGGTGGAGAACCGCTCTCGTCGGCCCGTGACCAGCTTATGAACGTAAGTCTGGTGCCCGACGTCAAAGATGATGCGGTCGCGGGGGCTATCGAACACCCGGTGAAGGGCGAGGGTGAGTTCCACCACGCCGAGATTGGGGGCGAGATGGCCACCGTTCCGGGCAACGGTCGCTACTATCGTCTCCCGGATCTCCGTGGCCAACGCCTCCAGCTCCTGCGACGTCAGAAGTCGCAGGTCGGCCGGACCATTGATCCGACTCAGGACCGCGCTCAACCCGGACTCCGTTTCTCCCGGCCACGCTGTCCCTGGGCTGCCCGGCGCGGGTGCAGCAGTCGCTCGCCCCAGTACATGGCGAGGCCCAGGTGGCGGATCACGGTATTGGCGTCGCGGATGGCGAAGCGCTTGCCCCAGGCTTTGGCGGTTACGGTGAGCGCGGCGACACCGGCCACGACCATGAACCCGGCCAGGCCGTCGCCTCCCGTCTCTCCGCCGGTGATGAGGAAGAGCATGGCGATCGCAGCCGCACCGCTCACCGTGCTCGCGATATCGCCGATCACGTCCGAACAGAGACTCGCCACCCGGTCAGCATTGCGTAGCAGGTAGAGCGAATGGCGCGCTCCGGGGAGGCGGCGCGCGGCCATCGCCCGGAAGGGTGGTTCGTGCGCCCTCGTCACCGCGACCCCGATGCCGTCCCCGATCACTCCCAGGGCTATGATGACGGCCATCACGGCAAGTGCCGGCAGCACCGGCAGTTCGGCGATGACCTGCCGGGCCAGCAAGCCGGTCAGCAGAGCCGACCCGAAGGTCACCGCAAATAAGAAGGCGAGGCGGCGACCGTGCCGCTCCGCCACGCTTCTTCCGGTCGTCCTTCCCAACGCTCGCCCCATCTCCCTCGCCCATTGAGGAAAACCGGGGTGAGTGGCAGCAGGCCGG
>DOZU01000237.1 GCA_003517845.1 Clostridiales bacterium
CCGCCGGAAGTCCCGTTTGCGGGTGCGGCGGTGCCGGTAAGCGTAAGCCAGCGCGTGCAGGACCGCTTCATTGGCGGGCCGGAAGAGCTTCGAGCGAGTCCCGCGGAACCCTCGCGCCAGCTTCAGGATCTTCTTGTGACGGCGTCGCTTGGTCACGCCTCTCTTGACTCTTGGCATGTGCGTTCACCTCCTGCGCCGGATAGTTCAGGCGTACGGCATGAGCTTCTTGATCTTCTTGACCATGGTCTCGCTGACCAGCGTGGCCTGGCGTAGCCGGCGCTTCCTCGTTGCCGACTTCTTGCCGAGGAGGTGACTCTTGTAGCCCTTACGGCGCACGATTTTCCCACTGCCGGTGAGCTTGAAGCGCTTCTTGGCTCCGCTATGCGTTTTCATTTTGGGCACGTTTCATCCCACCTTCTTCTTCGGACCCTGCGTGGGCCGGCCCACTCCTGGCAATCGGCCGCGGCGTGAGGATCAATATCATGTTCCGACCTTCGAGACGGGCCGGCCGTTCCACGGAGCCCGCCTGCTGCACCTGCGAGACTAGCTGGTCCAGCACCCGACGCCCAAGATCGGCGTGCACCACTTCCCGGCCGCGGAACATGATGGTCACCTTGACTTTATTACCTTCCCGCAGGAAACGAACCGCCGCCCGGGCCTTGACTTCGAAGTCGTGATCGTCGATGCGCGGGCGCATCTTGACTTCCTTGATTTCCACCGCCCGTTGCTTCTTCCGAGCTTCACGGTCGCGCTTGCTCTCGTCGTACTTGAACTTACCGTAATCCATGATCCGACAGACGACGGGACGGGCTTGGGCTGCCACTTCGACCAGATCGAGGTTCTTCTCGTGGGCCAAGTTGAGCGCGTCGCGGGTCGGGACGATCCCCAGCTGTTGCCCCTGTTCGTCCACCAGCCTCACTTCCCTGGCCCGGATCTGCTCGTTGATCCGCAAATCCTTGCTGATTTCCCGATTCACCTCCCCCCATACAAAATGAGGCGGGTGCGCTGCACCCGCTTTGTCGGCAGAGGGTCCTCCGGTCTGGACCCCGGTGGCGACCTCGCGGCGCTCCGGGGTGAGAAGCGGGTAGCTTCTACTTTAGTTACCGTCAGGTCCTATTCGGTTAGGAGAGCCGCGTCCGCCGCGACCCTCGGCAACAGGTAGTATACCACGGCCCATGAGCGGCGGCAATAGCGCGGTCTAAGCGACCGGCGTTCCTTGGGTCGCGATGAGGCTCAGAAACTCCTCCAGAGTCATCGCTCCGCGGTCCCCGCCCTGTCGTTCTCTCACCGCTACCGTGCCCGCGGCCGCCTCTCGATCGCCGACCACCAGCATGTAGGGTACCTTCTCCAGTTGAGCCGCCCTTATCTTGTAACCTATCTTCTCGGACCGGGTGTCGACCTCGGCCCGGAACCCGCTCCTCGTCAGCCGTTCCGCTACCGTCCCCGCATAGTCGAGTTGCCGGGTGGTTATCGGCAATACCTTCGCCTGAACCGGCGCCAGCCAGAAGGGGAAGGCCCCCGCGTGATGCTCCACGAGACAAGCGAGGAAGCGTTCCATCGAACCGAGAACCGTCCGGTGAATCATGAAAGGGCGGTGGGGCCGTCCATCCTCGCCGGTGTAAGTTACGTCGAAACGCTCCGGCAGGTTGAAGTCGACCTGGATGGTCGGCCCCTGCCAACCCCTCCCGAGGGCGTCGATGAGCTTGATGTCGATCTTGGGCGCGTAGAATACGGCCTCCCCTTCCTCGCGCCGGAAAGGCAAGCCGTGGCGGCGCAGCGCGCTTTCGAGGGCTGCTTCTGCCCGGTCCCAATCCTCGTCGCTGCCCAGGTACTTCTGCTTGTTGGCGGGATCGCGGACCGACAGCGCCACTTCGAACTCCGAGAAACCGAAGGAACGCAGCATGAACCGGGCAAGGTCGACGATCCCGTGGAGTTCGTCCTCGAGCTGGTCCGGACGGCAGAAGATGTGGGCGTCATCCTGGGTGAACCCGCGCACCCGCAACAGACCGTGCAAGACCCCGGAACGCTCGTAGCGGTAGACGGTACCCAGTTCTCCCCAGCGCAGCGGCAACTCCCGGTAGCTGCGGGTCCGGCTCTTGTAGATCAAGAGGTGAAAGGGGCAGTTCATCGGCTTCAACAGGTAGTCCACGCCGTCGATGTCCATGGGCGAGTACAGGCTGTCCTTGTACCAGCCCAGGTGCCCGCTGGTAGCCCACAGGTCGGCCCGGGCGATGTGGGGGGTGAAGAGGATTTCGTAGCCCCGACGCCGGTGCTCCGCCCGCCAGAAGTCCTCGATGATCTGGCGGAGGCGCCCGCCCCGGGGATGCCAGAAAGCCAGGCCTGCCCCCGCTTCCTCATGGAGGCTGAACAGCTCCAGTTCGCGGCCCAGGACCCGGTGGTCCCGGCGACGGGCCTCTTCCAGACGCACCAGATGCCGCTCGAGGCCTTCGCTATCGGGATAGGCCGTGCCATAGATCCGCTGCAATTGCTCGCGCCGCTCATCGCCCCGCCAGTATGCGCCGGCCAGCGACAGGAGCTTGAAGGCTTTGAGCCAGCCGGTAGAAGGCAGGTGTGGTCCCGCACAGAGGTCCACGAAGTCGCCTTGGCGATACAGGATGATGGGGACCTCGGGCTCGAGGCCCCGGATGAGTTCGACCTTGAAGCGTTCGCCGCGCAACTCGAACAAGCGGATGGCCTCGTCGCGCCCCATGACCATCCGTTCCAGGGGCAAGTCCGCAGCGACAATTGCCTTCATCTCCGCCTCAATGCGAGGCAGATCTTCGGGAGTGAAGACCTCCGAACGCAGGAAATCGTAATAGAAACCATCGCTGATCGCCGGACCAATGCCCAGGATCGTCCCCGGAAACAGCCGGACGACCGCATGGGCCAGGACATGCGAGGCCGTATGCCGGTATGCATCCCGGCCACCCTCATCCGCGAAGGTCAGGGGCCGGATCTCTCTCTCTCCCCCCTCGCCCAACGCTTCCCCCAGACCCACGGTCAAGCCTCCGACCTCGCCGGCCAGCACGGCATCCGACCCCATCGTGACTCCCAGCGCCTGAAGGACTTCTCCCACCCGGGTCCCCGGCGGGCCCGCCCACGCCGGTCCTCCTGGCAGACGTAGTTCCATGGCAAGCACCTCCCGATATTCCGGCCTGGAAAACTCAAGCGCCCCTCGTCCCAGGGACGGGGGCGCGCTCCCGCGGTTCCACCCTGATTGGCCGGGCAAAACCCGGCCCGCTCGTCTAAGATAACGGCCGCGACCGGCCGGGGCGGCTTAAGCTGGACCAGGCAGTCCGTTCCGCCGCCCTGCTCGGAGGTGGTTTTCGGGTCGCCTCGCCGGGGGGAACTCTCAGCCAGCGCTCCCCTGTCCTGTCGGCCAGCCGGCCCTACTCGTCCTCGTCATCGCCCAACCTCACTCTTTTGACTTGAGTATATGGCTACCGGGCCGCGGCTGTCAACGGTTCTCGCCGTGAGAGACCGACGGCGGGGCTATAACCGCCAGTACGGTATCGCCCGGATCTCATCACCGAGCGGCAGCTCAAGGTCGCCGGCATGCACGACATGGCCCGGTAGGACTGCCGGCCCGAGGTCCGCCCGCAGCCTGCGGATCGTGTTCCCCATCTCGGGGCGCGGTGTAGCGGAGACCTTGGTTTCGACCGGGACGAGGCCGTGGGGGGTCTCGACGAGCAGGTCGACCTCCACCCCGGTAGCAGTCCGCCAGAAGTGGATGCGGGGCTCGGTTCCCCGGTGCAGCAAGGTCTTGTAGATCTCACCCACGACCAGCGTCTCAAACAACTGCCCGCGCATCGGGCCGTTAGCCGCATGCTCGGGCGCCGTCATGCCCAGCAGATAGCAGGCCAGCCCAGTATCGGTCAGGTAAACCTTGGGCGTCTTCACCAGCCGCTTGCCGATGTTAGCATAGTAAGGCCGCAACAAGAGCACCTGGTAGGTGGCGTCGAGAACGGATAACCAGGCCCGTCCCGTGGCATGGCTGACGCCGATGTCCCGTGAAACCTCCGCCAGGTTGAGCAGTTGGCCCGTCCTGGCGGCAATCGCACGTAGAAAGGCCTGAAACCCCCCAAGATCCCCGACCTGCCTGATACCTCGGACATCGCGTTCGAGGTACGTCTGAGCGTAGCTGGCCTGCCAGAGCAAGGCATCCCGGTCCGGCTCCCGGGTCAGCTCGGGGTAGCTGCCGCGGGTGATCAATCGCCACAGCGATTCGTGGTGCTTGAGCGGTGCCGCACATGGGCGGTCGTGGCCCCCATCCTCCCACGGCAGGGGCTTGGCCGGCTGGGCTGCCTGCTCCCGCATGGTCAGGGGCAGGAGCTTGAGCATAGCAGCGCGGCCGGCGAGCGTCTCATTGACCTTCTCCGACAGGAGCAGGTTCTGCGACCCTGACAAGATGTACTGCCCCTTCCGGTCACGATCGGCATCGATGCGCTCTTTGATGTAGGAGAGGAGGTGCGGCGCGTGTTGCACCTCGTCGATGAACACGGGGGGACTGAATGCAGCGAGGAAACCGCGCGGGTCCGTCATTGCCGCCGCCCGGATGTCCGGGGCATCAAGCGATACATACCTGTGCGAGTCGCCGAGCGACTCACGCAGCATGGTGGTCTTGCCTGATTGCCGCGGCCCGGTCAAGACCACCGCTGCGAAATCCCGCATTGCCTGTACCAGATATGGCTCGATGCTTCGTTGGACGTACTCACGAACGCGCACCACCATCCACCTCCATGGCCTGTGACAGGGTAGCGCCTTCAAACGCGAGCCTGCGCGCAATCTGGTATCTAGAATATCACATTGCACGGCGCACCGCCAAGAGGCAAGTCCCGCAAGGAGGCGACCGGTTCGAGGCGAAGAATAGTGGTAGGCGGGAGGAATACGGCTTGTCGTGGCGCGAGCGTTGCCCGGAGCATTGCTCTCACTGCCCGATCGTGGCACCGGGCGGCGCGTTTGCGTTCGCCGGCGATCCCGAGACCAAAGCCAGCCTGGCCAGATTCAGCAAACACCGGCGATATCGGCAGGGCGAGTGCGTGGTCCGCCAGGGGGACTCGCGGGACGGATTCCAGGTGCTCCGCCGAGGGCGCGTCCGCATCCACCTGGCGGATGTCGATGGTCGTGAACACACGGTCCGGTACGCATTGCCCGGGGAACTCGTGGCGGGATGCTCCACCGACCGGAGACAGCAGGAGTGTTTCTCGGCCGTGGCCGAGACCGATGATGTGGAGACATGCCATTTCCCCGGCACGAATCTGGATCCGTTGCTGGTGGAGTATCCTGCCGTCGGCAGCGCCTTGCTTCGCCTGATGGACGCGAATCTAAGCGAAGCCTATCAGCGCCTGCATCGCCTGGCCTCGACCACTTCCCGCCAGCGGCTGGCGGAACTCCTGGTCCGCCTGGTCGAAGGCGAAGGCCAGTTGTCCCTTTGTCTACCCCGCCGGCAGCTCGCGGACTTGCTGGGGGTGACGGAAGAGACGGCCGTGCGCAGCCTGACTGCGCTCAGGCAGTTGGGTCTGCTGCGCAAGGAGGGCCGGCGGGTAGTCGTCACCGATCTGGACCGACTCCGCAGCTATGCCCGAAGCGACTCCTGCTGAAGCCTGATTCAGGCCGCCGATACCAGTCCCGTCCGGCCGCTGGTGGCATACCCTGGTCCCGGAGACGCTCGAAACCCTGCGAGGACCAGATGCGCATTTTCCTCATGATCACGCATGACCCGGAACTCCGGCAGTATCGCAACCGCGAGCTGGTGGATCGACTGCGCACCCGGGATGTACGCTCCCTCGTGCTCGCGCCCGGACAGATCGTGGTGAGCGCCCGTTCCAGCCGTCTGACCGCGCTGGGTCCGGCGGGCTTCCCCATCGAGGATGCGCTGATCCTCAATGCCCTGTATCGAACCAATCTTGCCGACCTCGATCTGATCCGAATCCTGGAGACCGCCGGTCATCCCATCGTAAACCGCGCCGACGCATGGTATGTTGCCAGCGTCAAGGCCCTGACCGGGGCACGCTTGGCCGCCGCCGGCTTGCCGCACCCGCCAACCCTGGCCTCCCCGGGCATCTCTCAGGTGCTGGAGAGCGAGGCCGCCAGCTTCCGGGGATGGGTGGTCGCCAAACCGTGGAGCGGGGCACGGCCAGGACCGACTCGCCGCTACCGCAGCCGGCAAGCGGCACCCGCGTACCGCCGGCGGCGCAGGAGGGGGCAACCGGCACTGCTGCAGGAGTTCGTGCCCAATCCGGGACGGTCTATCCGGACCATAGTTGTCGGCCAGGAGGTGATTGGCGCCTGCCATGTCCTCGCCCGAAAGCCGGAATGGAGGCCAAGTGCAGCGCCGAACGCCCGCGCCGTCCGCTGTGAGGTCACTCCGCCCCTGGAGGACCTCGCGCTTGCGGCTACAAGAGTCGTGGGGCTGGACATTGCCGGGGTCGATCTCATCGAAGGCCCGGACGGTCTCGAGTTACTTGGCCTCTGCGCCTGGCCCGACTATGAGCGGTATGATCGAGTCGTCGGGACGGACGTCGCCGGACGGATAGTCGATTTCCTCGTGAGCCGTCATCCCCTATTCCCGCCCTCCCAATGAGCCCTTGCCTCCTCCCGGGCCAGCCGGAATGTCTCCGCCAGCAGCCGCGGGCCATCTTGCCCCCCTGTCGGCCAGTAATCGGACAGGACGGTCAGAGCCCCGCCAAGGGCCGCGATCTCGCGATCCGAGGCGGAGGCGTTCCCCGGCAGCCCGGCAAGGGCCGCTCGCGTCCTCGCCCGCACCCGCTCCCCCATGCTGTCCGGCTGCGGCTCCCGGTCCTCGTGCCGCCTGGAGCAGACCAGCAGCACGCTGGAGCCGACGGCTATCTTTCCCGCCTGGTGCAGGCTGTGCGGGCTCTCGCTACAGATCGGCCATGCCGCCCTCACCCGGAAGCCGGATTCGAGCAGCGACCACGCCAGCGCCTCCCAGGCCTCGAGCCGCTTGTGGGCGAACATCATGGCCAGCGGGCCGTCGGGATGGAGCACCCGCCGCATCTCTCGGAAGCACTCAGTCATGCGCTGTCGATAATGAGCATCGGCTTCCCGGAGGGAACCCTGTTGCGACCGGTTGACCACCGCTTCCCGGCCCTTCTGCTTGAGCGCCTCCCGCAAGAGCTCAGGGTGGACGGATCTCAGGCTGCGTCTG
>DOZU01000050.1 GCA_003517845.1 Clostridiales bacterium
CGCGGGCAAGGAGGGGGGGTGCTGGGGCGGGCCCAGGCGATTCGTGATCTGCTGGAGGACCTCGGCAAGGCGAGTACCGCGCAGCTTGCCGAGGAGTGCGTTGCCCGCAGGATCTTCGACGCGGGGGACTTGCACAACTTCGCTATGCGCGGGGCGCGGGAAGCCTGCCGCAGGGCCTTGACGAGTACTTCCCGTGCAGGGGGGGGTGCCCTACGCAGGGCCTTCCCGGGAGCAAGCCAAGGACGGCAGGCCTCTCTGGCGGCCGTTCTATAGGATGCAATATGACGACCTCGCGTTAAACATTAACGTGCGGGTCAAGGGCCTTGAGGCCTGTCATAGGGTTGCGGCGAGCCTGCGGGCCATGTGTGTTGATCGGTTCAATCGTGCGCCGAAGGTGCCCAGACTGTCGTGAGGGCGCCGCTCGGGGGCACGGGAACGCCTTCGTCGTTCCCGTGCCCTTTGTCTTGGAAGTATGTGTATCGCCGGGTGCCTGGCGTAGGCGCCGCGGTTCGCCAGAAGGAGGCTGATGGCCGTGAGTATGGAGGTGCCGATTGACGCCATCAAAGTGGGCGTTCGCTTGCGGCAAGACATGGGCGATGTTGCCGAGCTTGCCGAGAGCATTGGGCGTTATGGTTTGCTGCACCCCATTGTGATAGACGACGAGAACAATCTGGTGACAGGCGCTCGGCGGCTTCTGGCCTGCCGGTCCCTCGGTTGGACGACAACCCAGGCGAAACGGTTGGGCTCTCTTTCCGAGGCCGAGCGGCGCGAGATCGAGCTTGAAGAGAACCTGCGGCGCAAGGACCTGACCCCTTACGAGCGGTCAAGGTGTCGGGTGGAACAGGCAGACGTTGCAGCACGGATATTGCGGTCACAGGCCGAGACCGAGCGGGAAGCGGATTTTCGGTCAGAATCTGACCGAAAATCGGAACGCGGGCGTCCTGCCAAACCCGACGCAGCCGAAAGGGTAGCCGAGCGTATCGGTATCTCCAAAGGCGGACTAATCCAAGCCGAGCAGCACGTTTCCCTTGCCGACCATTATCCGTTCATGCAGCGCCCTGATTGGAAACAATATCACGTCATGGAAGCGGGCGAGTATCTGGACGATCTCTCCGAAGAAGACCGGGCTGTAGTCGTATCCCTTGCCAGCATGCCCTATACGCCTCCCCGTGATGCAATCAAGTTTTTTCGCCGAATGGCGGCGTTGTCCCCCGAAGAGCGTGCCGAGATCCGGAAGCTATACGCTAGCGACGACAGTCGGATCCGAGCCATGGCCGAGGCAGTGCTGTGCGATCTGCCGCCCGAGCCCGAACCGCGGGTACTGGCTATTTTGAGCGCCGTCCGGGAGCTGACCAGATTTTGTTTGGAGGCATTTCCCGACGACCCCTTCACGCCGGAGATCGCCGACATTGTGCGGCGGCTCGAAGCTCTTGCCGAGGAGATCCGCAAAGTTCACAGCCAAAGAGTAGCGCACGAGCTTTTTGCGAAAGTAACCCGTCAGCCAGCTCGTCTACACATGCTGCCCGGCGGTCCTGACCGGGACCAGAACTGATTAAGGGACGCGAGGGCAGGGGGGGATTCAGATCCCCTGCCCGGCCCTTTTCTTTCGAGGGAGCCCCTTGCCTTGAAGGGGCTGTAGCGGGGGTCGCCGCCGGCGAGCCTTTCCGCAGCGCTGCCGGCGCAAGACCGCGCCGCTCGAGTTTTGTGTGCGTCGGGGGGAGGGAAGTCGCGTGCAGGAGCACTTGCTTGAACTCCGCCCGTATCAGCAGACGGCTCTTGAGGCCGTCCTCGATGCCGCGAAGCGTGGCGTCAGTGCGCCGCTGGTTGTCCTGCCTCCGGGCACGGGCAAGACCGTGATTTTCGCTCACTTGCTCCGGCGGGTAGGCGGGCGCGGGCTGGTGCTCGTGCACCGGGACGAACTCGTGTGGCAGTCGGCCGAGAAGATCCGGATCGTCTGGCCTGGCGCGGAGATCGGCGTCGTCAAGGCTCGGCAGAACGAACTCGGCCGGCAGGTGACCATCGCCTCCGTGCAAACCGCCTCCCAGCCGCATCGTTTGGCCGCCCTCGGGGCCGACTACTCGCTCGTCATTTCCGACGAGGCGCATCATGCCGTGGCTCCTGGGTGGCGGCGGGTGCTCGAAGGCGTCGGTGCCGGCGATTCTGCCTTGCATGTAGGCTTCACCGCCACGCCCAACCGGGCGGACGGCGTGGGCCTCGGGGCCATCTTCGGGGAGGTCGTGGCGTCCGCCACCATCCCCGACATGATTCGCAAGGGCTTCCTCGTGCCTCCGCGGGGCCGTAAAGTGCTCACGCGGGTGGACCTTGGGGGCGTGCGCGAACGCGCCGGCGATCTCGCCGACGGCGATCTCCAGGCGGTGCTCAACACCGCCAACCGCAACGATCTCATCGTGCGGGGCTTCAGAGAGCACGCTGGAGCCCGCAAGGCCCTTGTGTTCACGGCCGGCGTCCAGCACGCCTGGGACCTGGCCCGCCACTTCGAGCAGGGGGGCGTTTCGGCGTCTGCGCTTGACGGTTCAACGCCGGAGGCGTCTCGCCGGTCGCTGCTCCGCGAGTTTCGCGACGGCCGGATCCAGGCGCTCTGCAACTGCGCTGTCTTGACCGAGGGCTACAACGAGCCGTCGGTCAGCACGATTGTGATGGCCCGCCCGACCAAGTCCCAGGGGTTCTATATCCAGATGGTCGGGCGAGGCTTGCGGACTTACCCGGGCAAGAGCGATTGCCTGGTGCTCGACGTGACCGATCAGGCAGGCAGGCACCGCCTGGTGCAGCTGCCCGACCTGTTGCGCGAGCCTAGCGCGACGGCAGACGAGCGGCATGCTCCATCCGGGCAGCCTAGCTCCCCGGTCGCGGTCCCGCCCCCCAGAGGGCCGCTGGGCCAAGACCTGGAGGTGCAAGAGTTCGGCCTGGAGACGCCCTTCCGGTGGGTGACGGCGGGCCCGCTGCACGTGCTGGGCTTGGTGGGCCTGAAAGGCCACTGGATGCTGCTCGTGCCGTCTGCGGTCGGCGGCTACCGGCCGGTATACGTCGCCGCCTCGTCGGTGACCGCTCTGTCGGCGCAGCCCATGCCCGTGGAGTGGGCGCAGGGCATCGCCGAGTCGAAAGCCTCCCGGCTGCTGGCCGGCCAGACCGGCCACATCGAGCGTTCCGCCCGCTGGCTCGGCCGGGAGCCGAGCGACGCCCAGCGGCAGTTCCTCGAAAGCCTCGGTCTCCGTACCGACGGACTGACTCGGGGCGAGGCGAGCGACCTGCTCACCCGGCACCACTGGCAGCAGCGGCTCTCGCGCGGCCAGGTGCCGTTTTACGAGTTGATTTCTGCCGCGCAGCGGGCGTGAGACTGTCGCGCCTCGTCCGCAGCTGTGTTTCGCGGCGGCCTCAGAGCCGCCGGGAAGGATGCAACGCAATGTTCAGTAACTATAAGCTTCTTTGTATGCCTTTCGAGGAACTGTCGCTGGAGCAGCGCTGCAACGCGCTGCAAGCGGCCCGCGAAGCCGGGGCCGAAGAGGCCCGGGCCGACCGGGGAGCGGCAGGCGGGATCGATCAGCCTGCCGCTGACTATCGGGACTATGTAGCCAGGCTGGTTGAACCAGCCGGGGCTGCGGACGAGATCGACGAGGTCCTCGAGGCCCGCTGGCGGCACGGTGAATTCGCCGCCGACCCCCGCGTCGAGGCTTTCTGCCAGGCCTGGGCGGCCGATATGGCTGAGGCCCAGGCCCGGCTCGACGAGGAGTGGGGAGGAGGCGCAAGAGGGTGAGTGAGGGCGATCTATGTTACGAGGTGCTCCCTCAGCGAACGCTCGGTTCGCTAGTTCTCCCCCGGGAGGTGGAGGACGCTTGCAAAGAACTGATCGAGGAACAGCAGCAGATCAGGTTGCTGCGGGGACATAACCTCGAACCCCGGCACCGCGTGCTGCTCACCGGGCCGTCCGGTAACGGCAAGAGCGCGTTCGCCGAGGCGCTTGCCACCGAACTCATGCTCCCCCTCTTGGTGGCCAGATACGAGGCCGTTGCTGCAGACTATTGGGGGGAGACCGCAGCCCGCTTGGCGCGGCTATTTCACGCCGTGCAGGCGCGCCAGGCGGTATTGCTCCTTGACAACTGGGGCAGCGGCGCGGGATGGGATTCTGGTGGCGGCTCGCCACTCTTGCGAGTCGACACGGTTCCAAGTCACGTCGTTGTCGTTGTCGCCACGAACCGTCCCGGACTCCTCAGCGGCTCCGTCTGGCGGCGCTTTCAGCTTCGGTTCCACCTTCCACCGCCGACGCCGGAGCAGACAGAAGCTTGGTTCGAGGAGCGACTCGGGGTCAAGGTTGGTCTTTCCGAGCTTGCCAAGACCGAGGGGTTGGCAAGCTTTGCCGATCTGGAGGCTCTTGTCGTAGATGTCCGGCGCCGCGACGTATTGGTGCCGGCGAACCTCGGCCTGGATGCCCTTGTCGCGGAGCGGATCGATCGGTGGCTCCGGCGGCGCCACCTCGGCGTCACCTCCTAGCCGGGAGCCGTGAAGTCCCGGCACTGCTTCGAGGAGGAGGATAGCTCCTGGGAGCTTCCTCCTCCGCCTTTCTTGAAGCCGTTGAGTTTCCCCGCGTGCGCTAGCTGTTGACTGCTGGCGCGCGGGTTTCCGGGGGTCTTTATCCCGGTCCTGTGCCAGCATCCAACAGGGCCCCTCGGAAAACCCGCGCGGTGCTCCCGCGCCTTTTCCCATGGGGCAAAAATCATGCGCCCCTCAGGGGCGCGGGAGGTGTTTGTATGTCCGCTCACAATTTCCGGTTGACCAGCCTCGTCCCCGAATGGACGCAGGTTGGAAATTCCATTTCCACCGCATACCGGTGGGACGGTATGACCCTCGGTTTAAGGTGGAAGGGCAAGCCGGTGCTAGCCCTGCCCGCTTCGGCGGGCGAGCACTGGCTGGTGGTCCCGACCGGGGACCGCAAAGCCCCGGTGCGAGCCACGCGAATGCAGCCGCCGCGGCTCCCGGCCGCGCAAGCGGCATGGGAGCGGGGTTGGTATCGCAAGGGCCAGCACGCATCGCGAGATGCGCTGGCCCGCGCGGTGGAAGACGGCAGGCGCCGGGGCCTAGAACTCCGGCGCGAAGACTTCCCACAATGTATTTTTGCGTGGGAGGTCTTCGAAAGTCGGGACGGTAGGGACCACACCTACAAAAACTTCGGGTGGTGGATCAGTCCCACCGCCACCCCTGAGGAGGTGGCGGCCGCCCTTGACCACGGAGCGGGACGGCTGTAGCCGTCCCGCTCCGGCCCGCCGGTAAGGGAGGGGCCCCGGCGGCCCATGGTTAATCCGGTAGCCCCTTCTGTCTCCGCCCACACCGCGCCGCTGCTAATCGCAGCAAAGCGGCCGGCGGTAAGGGAGGGGGCCCCGGTGGCCCGCCGGGAGCCGTGAATCCCGGCACTGCTTCGAGGAGGAGGATAGCTCCTGGGAGCTTCCTCCTCCCTATATCTCTTGGCGCAATTCGCTCCGGCAACCACGGCGTCAGTTCGTCAAAACGCCGAGACGACAACGACAGAGAGAACAGAGAAAGGAGGTGTAGTTCATGATCGCTCTTCGGACGGTCTGCGAGAATCTGTTGGCAGTCGCGCTGAGCGCGCTGCCAGTCGCCTCCCTCGCGACGGCCGCTGTCCCGGCCCCGGGCATCCAGTTGCCCACCTTCACGATGGAGCACCTGGTTGGCTTCCTGGGGTGGCTCCTGACCTGGGGAGCCGCTCTGGGGGCCCTGGCGGTGATCGTGGCGTTCATGTACCATGGGGTCCGCCTGGCGTTGGGGGGAGATCCCCGCAACCGGGCCGACTCCATCCAAGGCCTATTTTACGCCGCCGTCGGCGGCGTGCTGGTGTTTGGAGCCCGGTTTGTGGCCGGACTCATGTTCAGCCTAGCCCAGCGCATGGGCGCTGGCGGCTGACGCTTTGTGGCGCGGGGCAAGGCCTCTGTGCGGCTGCGCCCTGCTGTTTGCCCCTCGCGAAAGAGGGTGCCAAGAGGTGCCCGAAGCGGCGTGGGAAATGGCTCCCGTCCCGAACCTGAAATGTCTTCTGGTTCGGGAGCAACCCGCAGGGCCGGCAAGTGTCCTCGCGTGCGGCCCCGGAGCCGTCGCCGGGATATTGCGGGCGGTTTACCGCGGCGCGGACCGCGAGAGCTTCGCGGTCCTCTTGCTCGACCAGAAGAACCACGTCCTTGGGATTAATCAGGTGTCTCTCGGGACGCTCACCCAAACGTGCGTCCACCCGCGGGAGGTGTTCCGTCCCGCAATCGTGGCGCCCTGCGCCACGATCATCTTGGCGCACAACCATCTAAGCGGCGATCCCTCGCCCAGCGCCGAAGACGAGAAGGTCACCAAGCGCCTGATTGAAGTCGGCGCTTTGGTGGGCATCCCGGTGCTGGATCACGTGATCGTTGCCTGCCGCACCGAGGCGTGGTTTAGCTTCCGCGACGCCCGCCCTGAGCTTTTCTCCGGCCAATCCGTGTACCGTGAGTAAGGAGTAACACGTTCGGCGGGGCCGCTGGCAGCCTTGGCGGCCCCGGCTCTCTCCTTGCGTCTCGCGACGCTCGCGTCCGTCGTTCCCGTCTTGGTCCCCGAAGTACCGGGAAAGGCCCGGCACCTGCCGGAAGAAGGGGTGAGAGAGCTTGAAAGTCTATCGCGTACCCTTCCTGCTGCGCTTCGAGGAGCGGCTGTTCGGGGGCTACCTGAGCACCCGGCAACTGGCTTATCTGCTGCTCGCCTTGGTTTCCGCTTACGGGTGGTGGCGGGTAGCCCGGCCGCAGACCACGCTCGCGGTTGCCGGCATCGCGTTCTTCCTCGCCTTCGGCGCAGCCCTGGCATTCGTGTCCTTGCCTTGGCTGAGCCTCCGGCTCGACACTTTCATGTGGTTGGGGCTGCGATTTTGCCTGGCCCCGCGCGCGTTTCCTTACATGCGTGGCAGCCGACGGGACAGGAGGTAAGTGATGTCCTGGCTATGGTACTTGTTCCTGGCAGCAGTCGTCGGCGTGGGCGGCGCCCTGCTCCTGGGCGGCTTGGGTCTGTCCCGGCGGCCAAGGTCGTCCCAGGACTTCATCGGCATCCAGGGCGTGGACCGGGGCGTTTTGGTTCTGCCCGGGGGCCGCAGCCGGCTGGTGCTGGAGGTTGCCGGGGCGGTCAACTTCGCCCTTCTGAGCCCGGAAGAGCAGGACCGGGTGGAAGCCTCTTTCCGGCGGCTCCTGGCTTCGCTCAGTTTTCCGGTGCAGTTTTACTGTCAGACCCGCCTTTTGGACGTCAGCCACGCGCTGGAGGCCGCGCGGGCGGCGCCCGTAGCCGAAAGCATGCGGGAGTATGCCGCCGACTACACGCGCAACCTCGAAAGCCTGATGGGCCGGCAGATCCTGGTGCGGCGGAACTTCCTGGTGATTGCTTGCGACGGCGGTGCCGACGGGACTGACGTGGCCGCGGAACTCGGACGCCGGGCGTCCGTCCTCGCGGCCGAGCTGGGCAACTGGCTTGGCTGCCGCGTGCTGTCGAGCGACGAAGTGATCGCCCTTTTTTATACCGCCTACAACAAAGAGCGGGCGCTTGAAACCCGGGCCGGCGGCGTCGACTGGCAAAGCTACCGGTCCTTGGTCGTGGGAGGGAGGAGTCTTGGTGAAGTTCGGGAGCTTGCGCGGCAGTATGCGAGCCGCTTCTTCGGCGGCCGCCGGTGAAGGCCAAGAGCCCGCGCAGCGTCGTTTGGCGGGCGGAGTGCCTTCCCTGGCGGATCTGATTGCGCCGGACGGCGTGCGGGTCGACCCCTCGCACGTGCAGGTGGGCAGCCGCTGGGTGACGACTTACGTCGTGTCCGCGTTACCGGCGCTGGTGGCGTTCGGTTTCCTTTCCGCCCTTCACGAGATCGGCGACGTGGAAGTCGCCATGCATGTCCATCCGGCGGACGACCGCGAGGTCATTAACGAACTCAGCGCGCACCTGGTCAAGACCGAGTCGGACATGCTTCTGTCCTTGCGCCGGGGGGACACCCGGAACCATGCCGCGCAGCAAGAGACCCGGCAGACGCTCGAGGAACTCCGGCGGGCCGTCCAGTGCAACGAGACGCGCCTCTTCTACGTGACGATCTGCTTTGCCATCGCCGCGGACACCCTGGAAGAGCTGGGGCGGCGGCGACTGCTCGTCGAGCAGCGGCTGGCCGGGCGCATGGTCCGGATTGTGCGGGCGTTTCTCCGGCAAGCCGACGGTCTCAAGTCGGTCCTGCCGATGGGGACGAACCTGCTCGCCGACATCTATCAGAACTTCGACCTTGGCTCCGCCGCCTCACTCTTTCCGTGGGGCGGGGCCGACATCGTGCACGAGGGAGGGGTTTTTCTAGGGTTCAACCTTTCGACCGGCGCGCCGATCATGTTCAATGCCCACGTGGGCCCGCCGGTGCTTGCCAACCCGCACCTCGGCGTATTCGGCGTGGCCGGTTCCGGCAAGAGCTTTTTCCTGAAGACGCTGGCCGCCCGATCGGCGGTGCTGGGCGTCCGGACCGCCTTTCTCGATCCCGACGGCGAGTACGGGGCCTTGGTGCGGCGCGCCGGTGGCGTGTACGTGCGCCTTTCGCCCGAAGGCCCGGTAGCGGTCAACCCCTTCGATCTTGAGGCCGACGACGACGAGGCCGGAGACGGGCGGGTCAACCTGCTTGAAAAGCTCGGCGACATAAAAGCCCTCGTTGCGGTGATGGTCGAGGGGATGGGGGAGCGCCTGACCGGCGAGGAACGCGCTTTGGTGGAGATCGTGGCCCGCGAAGAGTATGCCGCGCGCGGCATATCCGAAGCCGCCGGTTCGCTCGAGGAGCCCTACTCTGAGTTCGCGGCTGCAACCTACTCCGTCGGGACCCGTCGGAAGGAGATGCCCACGCTTTCGAGCTTTCACGGTAGGCTACGCGCTCGCGGCGCCCCGGCCGAGCGTCTTTGCCGGTTGCTCGAGTCCTACCTGCGGGGGGGAAGCCTGGGATTGTTCGACGGCCCGAGCAGCGTTGAGCTGGGTGACGCGCCTCTGGTGGGTTTCGACCTGTCCGTGCTCGAAGAGCGGTTCGCCCGGCCGCTCGCGATGCACGTCACGCTCGGCTGGATCTGGGAGAAGTTCGTCAAGTCGAGCCCGCGTACTCTCAAGCGCGTGATAGTGGACGAGGGCTGGATGTTCATGAAGTACGCGGATACCGCCGCTTTCCTTGAGAACATGGCCCGGCGGGCGCGCAAGCGGCGGTGCAGTCTTTGCGTAGCCTCGCAGTCTTTCCGGGAGTTCGCCGAGGATCCCTTGGGCCGCGCCGTGCTCACCAATCTTGACACGCTCATGCTCATGCAACAATCGAGCAAGGACATCGACGAGGTCGCGCGGGCCTTCCAGCTCTCTCAGGGTCAGCGGGAGTTCCTGCTGGCCGTAGGGGTGGGTGAAGGCCTGCTGCGGGCGGGCCGCCAGGTGGCTGGCGCGCGCGTGGTCGCCTCGGAATTCGAGCTGCAGTTCGTGACGACTTGACTTGATCCATCAGGAGGTGACCCAGCATGCTGAGGTCCTTGCTAGGGCGGCGTCGCTTGCTGCGCATGGCCGCGGCGGCGGTCTTGGTCCTGCTGGCGGTTTCCGTTGCGGGGACGGCTTTGGCGAGGAGTCCGGCGGTGGTAGTGCCGGACCCCACCCCTCCGTCGCCGCGAGCGGACTACCGGGAGACCCTGCTGGGCCGCCTGCTCGGCGGCATGCTACTGGCCATGTCGCGAGGCCTCATGACCATCATAGAAGGGGTGCAGGCCACCAACATCCAAGAGCTGGTCTTCGACCCGCCCGCCGACTGGGTGCACGGCACGTTCACGCCCGATGAATGGGCTCACGTGCTCCGCTGGCACGGCATTCTCCGGGCCATATCCTTGTCCGCGATGGTGCTGTGGCTCGGCGCTATGATCGTCGGCTTCAAGGTGCTTGCCAGCAGCTTCGCTCCCGAGCGGCGCGCCGGGCTGGGCTTGATGGCGACCAAAGTCCTGCTGGTGCTGATCGTGGCCCTGTCCGGTCCTCTCCTTGCCGGGCTGTTCCTTGAACTCAACCAGGCGCTGACCGGCGCGATTCGCAGCGCCTTGGAGGCCCAAGGCATCCTCCAGGGGCTCGATCAGGTGGGCCGCGCGGACTTCATCGACACCATCCGCACCGGCAGTTCCATCATTGACGGGCTGGTGTCCCTGATGTACGTCGGCGTCACGGTGGTTTTCAATCTTCTCTATTTCATCCGCCGGATGATGCTGGCCCTTACCGTAATCGTCCTGCCCCTCGTGGCCTGGGCGTTTGTGTCCACGCGGACCGCCCTCGCGGCCATGACCGTGCTTTCCGAGCTTTGGTCCAACGCCCTGATGCCGTTCACCCACGCTATAGCGCTGGCGCTGTATCTGGCCTTCGTGCGCCTGGACGACCCTCGCTGGTGGGTGCCTATCGTCGGCCTGTATCTTGTCATCCTGATGGCGAACTTCCTGCGCCGTCTGATGACGGGGCTGCTCGAATGGTTTGGCGTAGGCGAAGAGCGGTTCGCCGGCGCCGCCGCCGCCGGTCTGGGCGGGCTGATGGCGATCGGCACTTTGATCCCCGCGCTCGCCGGCGCCCACGCCCGCCAGCTGGGGGCGATTCCTCCGCGGCGTCTCCCCGAAGCCGGCGCCGCTGCTGGCGCTGCCGGCACCTTCGCGGGCGGCGGCACAGGAGGGGCCACCCTGGCTTTCGCGGGCATGCCGCCCATTGGTGGCGGGCCGGGGCCCGGGCGATTCAGTCCGGGCGGCGGCGGTTCCCCCTCTTCCGGGGGATTCGTGCAAACTCCGCTCGTTACCCCCTGGAACCTGGACGATAACCGGATGACGCTCACGGGCGGGCCTCCGGGCGGTGGGGCTCCCCCTTCATCCGGTGGCTATACGCCGTCATCCTCGGGCTTGCTGGTTCCCGCCTCCGCGTCGGGGTTTGCCCCGTCTTCCCGGGGTGCCGGACCCGCAGGGTCCGGTCGGGGCTCGGGGGGTCCTGGCAGGCCTCCGCGCGAAGAAACGCAGCAGCGCGTGTGGCGTGATGCCGGCCGCCAGACCGGCTGGGATCGGTACCGGGTAGCCTCGAGCACCAGTGCCGGGCTCCTGGGTACCGTGGTGGGCATGGGCTTTGACGCGGCTGGGCTGCCGGGTCTCGGGGCCGCTCCGCTGCGGGAGCATTTTACCGGCGGTGCCGGCGCTGTGACCGACACCGCGGAAGGATTTTACTGGTGGATCCACAACCGCCGGAACCCCATCCCTGCCGTTGATTGCGAGGGGCGGGCCGGCGTTCCTGCAAGGCCCGCGCAGGGCCATGCGGCTGTGGCGGCGAACCGAGCCCGCGTGATCTAGGAAAGGAGGGAGCGGCTTCGTGCTTGCCCGGCCTCTTCGGCCGGGCAGGGACAGAACCGCGATCGCATGTACTCAAGACAGCTCGAAGACCGGACCGTCTCGGACGTTTCGCGGATAGGCCGGGCGGTAAGTTCGCTGGTAATAGGCAAGCTGACCGCCGCGCTCGGCCTTGCCTTGAAGAAACTCCTGGTTCTGGCCGGAAAGAAGCTCTTGCTGCTGGCTGCGAAGGCAGCCCTCGCCACCCTGAAGGCCTTTGTGCTCGTCTTCGGTAAGGTGGCGCTGGTGGTGGCCTTGGTTTTGGCGCTGGCCTCCGCCGTGTCCGCCTGCTTGCCCGTCGGTGCCCCCGGCCCCGACCCCGGCCCCGGCGGGACCGACGCTGACATCTTCCTGTTTCGGGAGCTTTATGAGGCTGCGGTGTACCAGACATTCCCCCCCGAGGGCCTTGAGTTCCGGGCCGACCACGAGCTGCCCTGGGCGGTGGTGTGGGCGGTTCACCTCGTGATTTCTCCCGAACTCGACGAGCGGTGGATCCCCCAGATCGCGTCGATGCTCGCGCCCCGCTTCGAATGGGTCGAGCGCACGGCCCTTCGCGGCAGGTTGCCGGGTCGGGCCGAAGGCCTGGTGATATTCGAGCGCCAGCGGCTGATCGCAGCCGTCGACCGCTGGTCCGGCCGCGTGGAATACCGTCATGAGCGGCGTCGGGTCGATCTGCCCGACGGATCCTGGCGCGAGTACTACGTTGCGACCGGCCCCCACGGCGCCGCTACGCTGGATCGCCTCTCTGAGAGCTTGAGCGGGCTGCTTGGCCGGCCGGTAGCGCCCGAACTGGTCAGCTTGCTTGCCGGGGCGGCCATGCAGGTGCAGCAAGGGAACTACGAAGTTGGCGTGGTGGATACCTTCTTGCTCCGGGTGGACGACTTTTGATCCGGGGGCGCGAGCCGTGCGCTTTACGCCCGGCAGACCGTCTCGGCGGCTGAGCAAGGGTATTTCTCGGGGCCGGACTGTGAGGGGCAAAGAGCTTCCTCCGTCCGGCCCTTTTTGTTTATTTCGGGGGGTGGGGGAGTGATGTCGCGCGTTCCGCGCGTTCTTTGGGTGCAAGTGCTGCGGCGAAAGCGGCCAGTCCGCTCCTACTTGCTCTACACCGATCAGGCGGACGCTCAGGTGCGGCGGCTGCATCAAGGTTTTCGAGTAGCCTTACAGGAGCATCCCGAGGCGGCGCCCTGGCCCGGTCCCGTCCCGGCCGGTGTCGGCTTCGCGTCGGCGCCGCCGAAAGCCCGCAGACCCCGGAGGCAGAATCAGGAAGGAACGAAAGCCGGTCCTGGTGAACAATAAAGCACCGGGAACGGCGACCGTCCGTTTCAAGGTCCCGGCCTCCGGCCGGGACGGTTGCAGAGCACTCCGACGGAGGTGTTTGCGTTGTTCAGGAAGCCCGTCTTGTATATCATTGTGCTCGCGTTCGTCGCGGTCGCGCCCCGGACGGCCCTGGCCCACTGCCGGCGCTGGCCCTGTCCCGACTTTCCAGTCGTAACCCTGCCCGGCACGGCTCCGATAGGGACAGGTACCGGCAATCCCGTGCCGCTGGATGAACGCACCCCCCGGGGTTCGCGCCCGGTTTTCGTGCACGTAAACGGACGGCACGTCGACTTCCCCGACGTGTTTTCCCACTGGTGGCCGGCCGAAGGCCGTACTTTCGTCCCCGTCCGCTTTGTCGCCGAACGTCTTGGCGCGACCGTGACCTGGAACCACGACACTCAAGAAGTGCTCATCGAGCTGCCCGGCCGGCGCATCGAGCTTGAGATCGGCCGCCAAACCGCGACCGTGAACGGGACTGCGGTCGAACTCGAAATCGCGCCGTTTCTGTTCGCCGCGCTTGACCGGCACCGCGTCCTGCAGGGCCGTACTTTGGTGCCCCTGCGCCTGGTCTCCGAAGGTCTTGGCGCCCGCGTCGAGTGGGTGCCTCCTTCGCCGGAAAACATCGATCCCCGTGTCTTGATCACTTTCCCCTGATCGCTTCTTCTCCCGCGCCCGGCAGGCGGGGCGGCCGAAAGTCCGGCTGTTCCCGCCTGCTTTCGCTTTTCCTAACCCTTCCCAAAAGGCGGTGTACTCCCCATGAATCGGTTCTCCCGAGCGGCCGGGCTGGTCCTGGCCGTCCTTTTGCTGTTTGGCCCTGCTGCTGCGGCTGCCGCTCCTACTTGGCCCGCCTGGACGACCGAGTTCCGGGGCAGCCCGTCCCGGCTCGGCACGACTTCCCAAGGTATCCTTGGCGGCGCGGAGCGCGTGGTCTCGCTGCCGCTCGGCCTTTCGCGCGCCCAGCCGCTGTTCGTGGGCGGCACGATCTACTATGCGGCCGGTCCCTACCTCTGGGCTCTTGACGGCGCCCAGCTTCTTGCCGGAAGAGGCTACCTGTTCGGCGACCCCGAGGCTCCGGGATTCCGGTTTCCCTGGCTGCTCGGCCGGGTGCGGGTGCACCCGTCTGACTATGCGGTGCCTCTTGCCACGCCCACCTACGACGCCGCCCGCGGGGTCCTGTACGTGGCGGTTAGCTGCAAGCCCTCAAATCAGCACTTTCTCTCCGCGGTTCAGGCGGACTTCTTTCGTCTGCCCGGCCAGCCGGAGGTCATCGGCGAAGTGCCGCTCTCGGCGGACGCCGTGTCCTCGCCGCTGGTCCTGCCCGGCGGCGAAGTGATCCTCGGCACCCGCGACGGCTTCCTGTGGATCGTCCGCGGCCTGACCGAAGGCCAGCCTCGCGCCAGGCGGTATCACATGGGCGGTCTTATCACTTCCTCGCCCGCTCCCTTGGGCGCCCACGGCTTTGTGATCGGCCGCGACGGCGCCCCCGGAGCGGTGCAGGCCTATTTCGTCCAGCACACCGACGCCTACGGACAGCAGCGCGAGGACTTCGAGTTTGCCTGGGAACTTTTAACCCCCGAGGGTGTGCCGGCGAGCTTTGCCCTGTCCGGCAACCGCCTGTTCTTCTCCGACAAGAGCGGCGTGTTCTACGCGGCTAACCTTGTCAACGGCACGTTACTGTGGGACGCATCTTTTGCTCACGAAGGCCTCTTCATCAACGCCACGCCGTCGGTGGCCGACGGCACCGTCTATTTCGCCGTCCGCAAGGGGCCGGGGGGTGGCCGGGGCGAAGTCGTCGCGCTCGACAAGCTCGCGGGTACCCTGCGCTGGCGGGGTGCCTTGCCCTTGCAAAACCCGCGCGGCGCGGATGGTAGCCCTTTCCCCCACGCCAACATCGGCACGCTCGTGACCGGTGACGGCCACGTGCTGCTCGGCGACACCATCGGCCGGCTCATCGTCTTCCGGACCGGCGCCGGCCCCGAGCGGCGCCAAGGCAGCGTTTATCGGCTGCACGCCGATCCGGCCTGGGTGTACCTGAACCCGGTATACTGGCAGGGCCTGCAGGGCATCTCGAGCGAGATGACCGCCGCCTGGGGCGCCTTGCTGTTCAGCCATGTGGAGATGCTTCCCGGGGGCGGTGAGCGGGGTTTTCTGAATATCTTGCGCCCCGGCCCGGCCGCCGCCGCGCCGGACATTGAAGTCCGGCGGCTTTCGTGCGACCCCTCCGGAGCCGTGCGGTCCGGCCAGACCGTCGAGTACCGGGCCGAGCTGGCGCTGCGGGGCGCTAACTGGCCTTTGACCACCGCTGTATTCTGGCGCTACGCCGGCGATGCGCCCGGTACGTGGCGCGGCTGGCAGGAAGTCGCGCTCCGGCCGGGGGAGTCGCAGGAGGTCGTCTTTTCGCTGCCCGCGCCGGAGACTTCCCGGGATCTCGTCTTTGCCGCCAACCCGTACGCGGTCGCCCTTGAGCTTCACGAGGACCCCTCGGCAGCCTGGCCGGCCGTCAACTTCCTGCCCTACTACGTCGTGGAGTCCGACACCGCCAACAACATCCGCACCCTCCCGGTTGCCGTCTCGGCCGCTCCGGCGGACAATCTGCGCGTACGCAGTATCGGCGTCTGGGAGCCTTACTGGGCGGACGAATGGAGCGAGTTCGCCGTCTGGATAGAGCTGCAGGGGACAGCGAGCATCTCCACCCACGTTCACGCCCGGATCTGGCGGGAAGGCGAGGCCCGTCCTGCCGCCGCTTCCGAGGTGCCGGTCATCGTGCACGCCGGAGACTGGAGCCGGAACGAACTGCGGTTCGACTTCCATCCCGGCGGCCGGGAAGGCAATCTGATCATCGAGATCGAGGTGAACCCTTCCGGCAACCGGACCGTTGAGGAGCGGACCTATGACGATAACGTCATGCGCGAGACGGTTGCCGTCCAGCGCCGTCCCGGCCCGGTAGTTCCCGGCGCGGTCGATCCGCGCCTTCGCGTTCGGCTGGTGCGCTAGCGTCTTCGGCGGTCGGAAAGCCGGGCCCGGGCCGGTTTTCCGACCGCCTTTTTTGTTGGAAGGGGGGATTGAACGGCCATGCGTTCGCGGCCAGCCAAGTTCCTTGCCCTGCTTGTGTTGCCGGTAGCTTTGGGTGCGGCGGCTGCCGTATTTCTTCAGCCCGCTCCTGAGGAGCAGGCGCCGCTCGCCTTTACTGTTTCCCAGCGTCTTTATGCCCAGCAGGCCTCGCTGGTGAGAGTGGCTTTCAACGACCATCAAGCTTTCTTCGCGCTGTTCGCCCGGCTCTGGCCGGTGGATCCCGCCAGCGCGGCCTGGTCGGCTTTCGGCTCCGAGCTGTCTCCAGGCGATCGTGCCTTTGCCAATCAAGTGGTGCTGCCCGCTTTGCGGGCGGCCTCTCAGGCGCCCGCCGAAAATGCCGTGGATTTGGTGGTGCCACTGCCCCTGCGGTGGGCGGTGTCCGGCTCGCCCTTCGGGTTGCCTTGGGCGGGCACGGCCTGGCTGCTTGTGCGGGATTTTCCGGCAGGAGAAGGGGGCGTCCGCTGATGGGAGAGATCTTCAAGCTGGCCGCCGCCGTGTTGCTGATCGCGGTGGTGCTTGGGGCTTTCGCCCTTGAGGCTGGCGTTCCCGAGGCCTGGAGGGTCTGGCATCGCGTCCAGCAGGTCGAGCGCGAGCTAGCCCAAAGCCTGCGGGACGTGCGTTTAGCCGGCTTGGTGGAGACGGTTTCCGGCTGGCTGTCGCAGTCGGTGTCCTGGGTCAGGTCGGTCTTTGGCCGGGCCGGTCCCTCCCAGGTGCCTGCCACCGAGTGGCTCGGCGAGCCGATTCCCGGCGAGCTTGCCCGGCTGCACCGGCCGGAGGGCATCTGGCTGGAGGATGGCGTGCTGGGTCTCGTGGCGGTGCCACTTGCCCGGCTGCATTCGCCGGCCTTGCTGGGGGATCTGGGCTATCCCGACTTCCCTATTCCTCGGGCAGTGCTAGAGGTCCGCGTAGTCCGGGACCGGCCCGTGTCCGGCACCTACGAGGCCGGGACTGGGTGGCGGCGCTGGGTAGTGCGTGGCGCGGAGGACTGATTCCCCGCCCGCCACGGAAGCGGGCCGAGGCGCACCGCTTTCGTTGTTGCGATGTGGCGCTGTAGTATTAATCTCCCAGCTTCGTTGGCAGCTACAGTAATGCCGTGGTGCTGGCGACTGAGGGGCTCCCCGGGGAGCCCGCGTTGGGCGGGAGGGGCAGGCCATGTGAACGCTATGGCCCCATCCTAGCGCCTGTTGGTCCGCAGAAAGGGGACTGCGCGATGCAGCCTCGGGTCTGGAAAAGGCTGGCCGAAAAGGCCCAGAAAACCGATCTCCTCCTGGCGTGGGACGAGCCAGGCGGCGGGAGGGAAAGGTATCTCTTCCTCACGGAGGAGGGGACTTATTTTCTCCTCCGTCAAGGATACGGAGCGGCGAAGGTCCTCGCCAAAGAACCGCTGTCCTGGGACGTGGCGATGTCCTTGTATTGGGATCTCGCCGAGGACGTTCAGGGAGTCGACTTTGCGTTCCTTGGTGCCGGCAAAGCCCCGGAGGACTTCTTCTGGGAAGTCTCCGGGGAGAAGTATCCCATCGCGTGCCTGACCCTTCTGGCATGCGACGCCTACGAGCCCAGCCTTCTCCGGAGGTATCTCTACCGTACGCCAGACGGCGTCTTTTTCGTGCGCCGGGAGGGGCCCTGCCAGACGCACCAGGCAACGCAGCTGCTTTCCTCCGAAGAGGCGGAGGCAGTTTACCGGCAAATGGGCGTCGTCGAAGTCGAGGACGCCCTTACCTTGTAAGTGGCCCGGGCGAGCGCGTTCCGGGCCGGTTGAGCGGTCAAGTTGATTGGAGGAGGGCACATGCGGAAGAGCAGCGTGCCGCTACTGGTTTTTCCGTCCCTGATCCTGATCCTGATCCTGTTCGCTTTCGTTGGTTTGCATCTGCCCCGTTGCGGGCGGCAAGAGCCGCAGGCTCCGCCCTCTGTACCGCCGGAGCCCCGGCTAGTCGAGCCCGGCCACTTCGTCCGGGCCGACGTGCTCCACGCCATCGACGCCGACACGGTGAGGGTCCGGTTCGGTGGCTGGGAGGGGAACGTCCGCCTGATAGGCCTTGACACCCCCGAGTTGGGACCTCCCGCCGAGCCGTGGGCCGAAGAGGCCCACGACGCCCTGTGGGCGGTCCTCCCCGGCGACCTAATGGTGTACCTGGAGTTCGATCTGGCCGAGTGGGACCAGCACGGGAGGCGGCTGGCCTACGTCTGGCGTCTGATCCCCCGGGAGTACTCGGAGGCAGAGATTCGCCTCTGGATGGTGAACGCCGCGATGCTAGAAAGAGGCTGGGCGCGTCCCCTGGCCGTCCCGCCCAACCTGCGGTACGCCGAACTGTTCGAGCAGCTTGCCCGCGAGGCCAAAGACGCGGGCAAGGGACTCTGGGCGCCCTGATCCGTCTTTGAGTTTGAGGGAGGTGTGTATCGGCAGGCGGCTCCGCCGGCAGCAAGCTGGCGGGGCCGCCGCCTCTTTGCCATGAAAAAGCTATTGCTGGCGACCAACAAGAAAGAGCTTGACGACTACATCCGGCAGCACCTGCGGTACGAGGTCGTAGCCACCGTCTATTACCGGGAAGCCCTGCAGGACGTTGTCCGGCGGGAGTCGGCCGACTGCGCCGTCGTTTCGGCCTACTTGCCCGGCTCGGCCGACCTCGCCGAAGCGCTGCTGTCGGTGCGCGCGGCGGATGTCCGGATAGTCTTCCTGGCCGGGTCTTTGCCGAAGAGCGATCCGCTAATACGTGACCTCTTTGCCTTAGGCGTTTACGACTTCGTGTGGAATCCGATCCGGGTGGCCGACATAGAAGAAAGCCTGGCGAAACCGGCTACTTTCGGTCAAGTGTACCGCATGCTGGGGGGAGCGCCCGCGGCCGATCGTCTCAAGCGGTTGGCCCCGGCAGGGCCGGCCGCCCGGCAAGAGGACTCCCAGGGCGAGCCGCCAGGCGCCCGTCCGGCGCTTCCCGGTCTCAAGCGCATTTTGCGGTTGCCCGGACTTCCTTTCCTGCTCGGCGGGTCAGGCGCTGCCGGGCATAGTCAGGACGCGCTGGAGATGCCGCCAGGCGCGGCCCGGCCGGTGGTTGCCGTCTGGTCCCCCGTCGCCGCGGGCAAGACCTTCGTGGCGGCGAATCTGGCCTGGTCTTTGGGCGCTCTGGGTCTGCGCGTGGCACTGGTCGACGGCGACTTGCGCCAGCGGTCGCTGCATGCCGCTTTCTGTCTGCCCGAGGGTCATCGCAGCCTGGCGAACCTGCTCGCGGGAGCCTACCGCGCCCGCGGGGCGCCTGTGGGCGGGGGCGTAACGGTTTATACCGTAGCACCCGGCCTGTCGGTGCTCGCGGTTTGGGAGCGGCTAGATTCGTTCCTGGCTCACGGCACCCGCGAATTCGACCTCGTGCTCGTCGACCTCCCTTCGGAGCCCGTGCCCTGGGGAGAGAGACTCCTCCGGTCGTGTGATGTCTTGGTGCTGGTGTGCGATCCGGATGTCGCGCACGCGACTTCGCTCCGGCAAGCCGCCCCTCTCTGGCAGTCGGCTTCTCGGCGGGTGGCCTTGTGCAACCGCGCCGTCGACCTGGCCGGGCTGCCGTACGGGGATCTGGCGGCCGTAGTGGGATCTGCGGTTGACCTGCAAATTCCGTGCGTGCCGGCCCTGGCTTATGAGGCGGCCGCTGCCGGCAAACCGGCGGCGGCGCTCGACCGCGATCTCGCGGGGTGCTTCCGGCGCGCGGCGGCCTTGGTACTGGACTCGGTGGGAGGGGGGCATGGAGTGCATGGTGCGCGGAGCCTTGCTGCGGTTGCTGGCGGCGCTGGACGGGTTCCAGGTAGTGATCCAACCGATAGTGCACCTTCGTGATTTCAACCACCTTGCGGGTCTCGAATGCCTCGTTCGCGGCCCGGCGGGCCCGCTTGAGCATCCCGACCAATTCCTGGGCGAGGCCCGGCGTTGCCGGGCGTTCATGGCCGTTGAGGCGGCGATCTGCCGTACGGTTGCGGCCCGGGTGGCGCCCCGGTTGCCTCTGAACGGGGCGAACGGCGATGCGCCCTCTGCGTTCGTCAACGTGTCGCGGGAGACCCTGCTGGCCGGTCCGGACGGCGCGGCGGGACGGTCCCTCCTGCCGTTCGCGGACCGCGTAACCTTGGAACTGACCGGAGACGGACCCGCGACGATCCCTTGCACGGCGCTGCAGGAGGCCTGGAGCCGATGGCGCTGGTCTGGTTTCCGGTTGTCCATAGACGATCTTGGCGAGGGTCATAACGGGCTGGCGGCGGTCGTGGGACTTGAGCCGGACTACGTAAAGCTCGACCTCGGGCAGCTGCGCCGCGTCGCACCCTTCCGCCTGCCCGGCGTCCTGAGGTCCCTGGCGGACTGCGTAAAAGAGCTTGGAGCCGTCCCCATCGCCGAGAAGGTGGAGTCCTCCGAGGAACTCGAACTGGTGGAAGCGGCCGGCGTCGGCCTGGTGCAAGGCTTTCACATTGCCCTGCCCCAGGATTTCGATACGTTCTTCGCCGGGCGGGCGCTGCCGTGATGAAAGAGCCCAAAGCGCTTCTGGTGGTCGGGCAGCGGGTATTCCTCGAAGACGTGCGTCGCCGGATCGGCCCTACTTCCGCGATCAAGATCCTCGCCGAGACCTCCGCCGCGGCCGACGCCCCGCAGGCGGTAGGCGACAAGCGCGTGTCCTGCGCGATAGTCGAGTGCCTTTCCGGTGAGTTCGGCGACGCCGTCGCGGTCGCCAGCGCCTTGCCGGGAGTGGCGGTGCTCGCAGCCTGCGACCGGCCCGATCTGGCTTTGTGGCGCCGGGCAAGATCGCTCGGTCTGGCCGGCGCCTTGCCCCGGGACTTCGACCTTGCCTTTTTGGAGAAGGCGCTGGCTTTTTGTGACGGTCCCGCCGGCGCGGCTGCGCCCTGCCCCGTAGAGTCGGAGGACGCGCTGCGGTGCCGCCCGGCCGACGGCAGAGAAAGCTGGGCCGCGATGCGCGGGGCCGTGTTCCGCCAGGAAGTCGTGGTCTTCTGCAGCTCCAAGGGCGGGGTAGGCAAGACCACGCTTGCCTTGAACCTGGCGGCGGCATGCGCGTCCGCCGGCAGGCGGACGGCGGTGCTGGAATTCGCGCATTACGGGACGGCTGCCTCGCTGCTGCAGATAGACCCCGCCCTTACCTTGGCTGACTGGGACAGTCTGGCGGGGGAGCCGGTCGGGCCGCAAGTCCTCCAGGACTATTTCGTGAAGCACGCCTGCGGGTTCTGGCTGCTGCCTGCTCCCCGCAGGCTCAAGGACGCCGAACTGGTGACCGCGCGAGCCGGGACGCGGGCGCTGGAGTCCGCCGCGGCGCTAGTCGATGTCGTGATCGTGGATACCTCTCCCGTGCCCAGCGACCTGACGGTCCTGGCGCTGCGGTCGGCCACCCGTGTCTTCGTCGTCGCTACTGTGGATGTGCCCGCTCTCCGGGCGGTGCGGGACTTCTGCGAGGTCCTGGACCTTTTGGAGGTCGCCCCGGGCCGGGCGGCCTGCGTGCTGAACCGGGTTCCGGCCAGGCCCACCGTACCGCTTGACCGCGCCCTGGAATGCCTCGTGCGTCCGCTAGCGGCGAAAGTTCCCGAAGATCCTCGGGTACAAGAGCTGCAGGATCGGGGCGCCTTGCCGGCCGCGGTCGAGCCCCAAGGGGCGTTCGCCTTGGCGGTGCAGGGTCTCCTGGCCAGCCGCGCCGAGTCCGCAGGCGTTTCGCGGGGCCGGTTTGCGTGGATGCTGGACTTGATTGGGAGGAGCGCCTCAAGATGAACAGACGCCTGCGGCGTGCGCTGCTTACCGTCGTGGTGGTATGCGTCGTGTTGCTGCTACTGGCTGCCGTGGCCCGCTTCCGGCCGGCCGGCGGCGAGCAGGAGCGCGTCCAAGCCGTCGTCGAGCTGTTTTGCCAGGCCCTTGCAGGGCGGAATTACGACGCCTTGCTCTCGGTGCTTACTGGCGATGCTCTGGCCGCAATGGAGTACCTGCTGCCCGTCCTGGAAGCCTCCGGCGCGGAAACGGCGCTGCACGACTTGCAGGTGCACGTCCGCGAGATCCGCCGCGATACCGCCGTGGCCGAAGCCCGATACGTACAGGAGCAGCGGGTGCCGGGTCACGGGACGACCGTCCAGCGGATGGTCGTGCTATTCGAGTTCGTGCTGCTGGAAGGTCAATGGAGGATAGCGCGCATCACTCGTGTGCGCTAGTGCCGTCTCGCTATCTACCGAAGGAGGGACAAAGCGTTGAAGCGGTCTGCTTTGGTGTGGCTCGGGCTTACGCTGCTGTTTGCCCTGGTAGCCAGTTTCGGGGTTGTCCGGACCTTGCGCGTGCAGCAGGAAATGGTCGATGTCGTCGTCGCCCGCCGGGAGATACTGCCGTTTGAGGCTATCGACGAGGGCATGGTCGAAATCATCTCCCGGCCCCGCGCGGCGGTCCCGGCGGACGCTTTCCGGGACCTGGCCGCGGTCGTCGGCCGGCACGCCCGCGGGCTCATCCTGCCCGGATCGGACTTGCGGCCCGGGCACCTGTGGGAGACGGCCGTACCCCGCGATCGCTCTCGTTTGGCGGTGTCGTTGACGGGACTTGGCTTACCCGGCCAGCGTGCCTTCGCGGTGCCGTTCGATGCCAATACGGCGGTGGGCGGGCTGCTCGTGCCGGGCGACCGGGTGGATCTGGTCGCGCATGTCCGGGCCGGCGATATACTGCTGGCCAAAACCGTCGCCGCCAACATTCAAGTGCTGGACGTAATCGCCGGCCAGGATCGGGGCGGCGCGGGGACCGCGGTCCTAGTGGTGACGCCGGCCCTCGCCGAGGAGCTGGCCTGGGTGCTCCAAAACGGCGTCTTGCGCCTGGCCTTGAACCCCTTCCATGCCGACGAGGAGGCGGCGGCCACGCCAGGCGTTTCGGCCGACAGCTTTCTTGAAAGGCACGGGGTGCGTGTGTTGCCCCCGGGGACCGGTCAGCCCGCGCCGCGGAGGTGAGGCATTTGTCCCTGTTGACTTTGTTCGTAGGCGACGACAATCAGCTGGAGGTGGAGCAGCTGATTCGGTCCTGCAGTAATCCCGCGAGTTCGCTTGCGTCCACCGTGAGGGTGGTGGGCGCCTCTGCCACCGGCGAGGACACGATCCGGCAGGTGGAAGATCTCCGGCCGGACGTCGTCCTCCTCGGCCAGAGCTTGCCAGACATGCTCGGGCTCGACGTGGCGCAGCGCTTGCTGCGGGCTTGTCCGGGCACCGTCGTGTTCCTGGCGGCCGAGAGCACCAGCATTGACCTGTACCAGCGGGCGATGAACGTGGGGGTCCGGGAGGTGCTCCAAAAGCCTCTGGACCCGGTGCGGGTCGGCGCGGTCATTGCTCGGGTGGTTGAGGAGGAGCGGCGGCGGCGGGCCGAATGGCTGGATCGCGAGGGCGTTCGGGCCCCCGGCCGATCCGTAGCCGCCGAGCCCGGCGAGCAGCAGTCCGTGCGCGCCGGGCATCCCGTGGTGGCTTTGCGGCAAGAGGTCGTGGTCTTTTGCAGCCCCAAGGGCGGGGTAGGCAAGACGACGCTGGCGGTCAGTTCCGCCGCTGCGCTGGCGCAGCCCCGGTTCCCCAATCTTCGCGTCCTGCTCGTTGACCTTGACCTGCAGTTTGGGGACGTGGCTTCCGTGCTAGGCGTACCGGGGAACGTAAGTATAGCCGATTGGGCGGCGGCTCGCGTGCCGCCCGACGATTTGCAGGCAGTGGAAGCCCGGCTGGCTTACCATAAGCCGTCGGGCCTTTGGGTGCTGCCCGCGCCTGAAAACCCCGTGGACGCCTCCCAGGTTGATGCCGCGACGGTGAAGACCGTGGTGGAAGCCGGCAGGCGCCACTTTGACGCGATCGTCTTCGATCTTGGCACCGACCTCTCCGATGCGGCGGTTGTCGCGCTCGACATGGCCACGCGGATCTTCATCCTGACCACGCTCGATCTCGTGACCATGCGCGAGGTAGTCAAGCTCGGCGACATCCTTCGCCAGATGGGCGTGGACCCCGGGAAAGTGAAACTCCTGGTCAGCCGGGCGCCCCGCCGTCCCGATCTGGGGGCCGACGAACTCAAGACGCTTGCGACCCGCACCGGTTACCCGGTGGTAGGGCGGATTCCCGAAGCGGACGGCGTGCTCCGGGCGGTCAACCGCCAGGAACTGCCGCTGTTCGTGCGAACCGAGGGGCCGTTCCCGCAAAGCCTCAAGCGCGTCCTGCAGTCCGTGCTGCCCGTCTTCGGGGCGGACGGCCGGGCCCGGCGGTCGCCGGGCGAACTGCTGGGACGGGGGCTTTTGAAGCTCCGGAAGGAAGGAGGTCTTGGCCGCCGTTGAACAGGCTATTGCGTGAGCGGCTCTCGCAGTCGGGAGAGGCTCCCCGGGGGGAGCAGTCCCTGGCGCCCGAAGCTGCCGGGCGGCTGGAAATAGACGCGCTCAAGCGCCGTGTCCGGGACGCCCTCCTGGCCCTCGAGGAAGTGCGCCTGCTGCTGGGCAAAGGATCGGGCGATTCGAAAGCGCGCCTGCAGGAACTGATCAGCGAGGAAGTGCGGCGGGAGAGCCTGGGGAAAAACCTCAAGCTTTCGCACTTGGTTGCCGGCCTGGCGGTGCGCGAGCTGGCGGACGACATGTTGGGCTACGGGCCGATCCAGTCCCTGCTCGAAGATCCGGCGGTGACCGAGATCATGGTCGTCGGGCCCGCGCAGGTATGGTATCAGCGCGACGGGGCCATTCGTCAGGCCGACGTGCAGTTTCGCGATGAAAGGCACGTGCGGGACGTGGCCGAGCGCGTGGTCGCGCCGCTGGGCCGGCGGGTGGACGAGTTTTCGCCCATGGTCGACGCGCGCCTGCCGGACGGCTCGCGCGTGAACGTCGTGCTCGGGACGGTCTGTCTTTCTGGCACCTGCATCACCATCCGCAAGTTCGGTTACCGGCTCACCGTCGAGGACCTCCTGCGCCTGGGCGCGCTCACCGCCGAGTCGGCCACCTTTCTCGAGGCGTGCGTACGCGGCCGGCTGAACGTGCTAGTTTCCGGCGGGACGGACAGCGGCAAGACCACCCTGCTGAACTGTCTCAGTTCGTTCATTCCTGCCACGGAACGGATTGTCGTCATCGAGGACTCGGCCGAGTTGCGGCTGCAGCACTCGCATGTGGTGCGGCTGGAGTCCCGCCCGCCCAACGTGGAAGGGGTGGGCGAAATCACCATCCGCGACCTGTTGCGCAACAGTCTGCGGATGCGTCCCGACCGGATCGTCGTAGGCGAGGTCCGCGGCCGCGAGGTCTTCGACCTTTTGCAGGCCATGAACAGCGGGCACGACGGCTCGCTCTCCACCGTGCACGCCAACAGCGCCCCCGACGCGTTGAAGCGGCTCGTCCTGCTGATGCTCTTGGCGGGCGTTGACATCTCCGCCGAGGTGATCCGAGAGCAGATCGCCGCTGCGCTGGACCTCATCGTGCATGTCGCCAAGCTGCCTGATTCCAGCCGGCGGGTGGTACAAGTGGCCGAACTCGCCGGTCTGGACGGTGCCGGCGGTTTCGATCTGAGGGAACTGTTCGTTTACGATCCCGTTGCCGGCTGCTTGCGCCGGAGCGACGTTGCGTCCGGCGGTGTCCTCCTGAAGGCGCGCGGCCTAGAACTTTCCTGAAAAGAGGTGGTACTTGGTGCAGGTTTTGGTCGGTCTCGCCGTGTTCCTGGCCGCCTTCTCGCTCGGCGCGGTCTTCTTCCCCGGCCTGTCGCGTATCCCTTCCAAGCTCGAACTGGCTTTGGGAGCGGCCCCTGCGCCGTCCCGGACCCTTCGCCGGCCGATCCTGCGGGGAGGAGAGCGGCTGTCCTATTTCGCGCGCTTGGAGCGCGAAGCCGCGCAAGCCGGTCTCGTGCTGAACGCCCGGCAGACGGCGCTGCTGAGCGCGTCGGTCGCCGGGGTCGTTCTTCTGTCCCTGCAGGGGATGCTCGGCAGCTTCGTCCTCTCCCTGGCGGCGGCGCTGGCGGTGTTCGCGGTGGTCCCACGCCTCCTGCTCAACTCCCAAAAGCAGCGCCGGTTGGAAGCCTTCACGCGCCAGCTCGACAAGGCGTTGGACCTGATGGCGGATGCCATGCGATCGGGGGCGTCGCTCATGCAGGCGGTCGGAGCTGCCGGCCTGCAGATGCCCGCCCCTTTGGGGGAAGAGTTCCGGCGGGCTTACCACGCCATGGAGTTGGGGACCGGCCAGGCCAAAGCCCTCGAGCTGGTTCAGGAGCGCCTCCCCGCCTGCCGGGAATTCGATATGCTGGTCTTGGCGGTGCGGGTCAACGTGGAAACCGGCGGCGCCCTGACCCACTGTCTGGAAGGCGTAGCCGAGGCCGTACGCGAACGGCGCATGACCCGCCAGCGGCTGCTCGCGCGCACGGCGGAAGGCCGGTTCAGCGCGGGGGTGCTCACGGCGTTGCCCGTAGTGGCCGCGGCGCTGTTGACGGCGGTAAGCCCCGGCTACCTTGACCCTTTCACCGCGACCGCCGGCGGGCGCGTCGTATTGCTTCTGTGCGCCGTGTCGGTGGGCGTCGGCTGGCTCGTCATCCGCAAGCTGGTGTCCGTCGATGTCTGAGGCTGCGAGGTGCCAAAAATGGGCAACTTGACCTGGACCGTCGGGGTGCCGCTGTTCCTGACGGTCGTGTTTGTGGCGCTGTTCTTCGAAGAGCGCCAGCCGCGCCGTCGCGGCCGGCTCGACCGCTTTCTGGCCCTGTTCGATCCCGCTCCCGGCGGGCCGTCTGTCCGGGCCCTGCGGCGGGGCCGGGACCTGCGCACGCTCGTGGCGCATGTCAGCGCCCGCACTGCGGGCCCCCTCGGGCCTTTGGTGCGCACCGGGCAGCTCGATGACGTGCGGACCCGGCTGGCCTGGGCGGGGCGTCCTTACGGGCTGGGCGCCGAGGAGTTCGCGGTGATGCGGCTGCTCTTGGCGGTGCTGTGCTTCGTCACTGTGGCGCTGCTGAGCTTCGTCTCGGGTCGCCTGGCGGTATTCGCCTTGGCTCCGGTAGCCGCCGCCTCCGGCTATATGCTTGCCGACTGGTGGCTGACGGCCGCCGGGCGGCGCCGCCAGGCTGAGTTCCGGCGCGCCTTGCCGCACTTTGTGGACCTGCTCGCGACGGCTTGCGAGGCCGGGTTGAACCTCCCGGAAGCGGTGGAACGGCTGTCGCGGTACTCGCCTTCCGGGCTGCTTGAGGGCGAGTTCGCGCGGGCCTGGCAGGACATCCGGGCCGGCAAGCGCCGCCAGGATGCCTTGCAGGAACTCGCCGAGCGCAACGGCGTGGAGGAGCTGTCCCTTCTGGTATTCGCGCTGACCCAGGCGGAGCAGTACGGAACGCCCGTGGTGCGGATTTTGCGCCAGCAGGCCCGGCAACTCCGGCTGGCGCGCCAGAACGCCGCCGAGGCCGAAGCGCAGCGGGCGACCGTCAAGGTGATCTTCCCGGTGCTGGTGTTCATCTTCATCCCCCTGGCCGTGTTGATGGTCGGCCCGGCGGTGTGGAACCTCAGCCGGGCAATCGGCTGGTGAAGGCCTCCAGAGTCTTCCCTGCATTCCCGTCGTTCGGGTGCGTCGGCGAGCGCGCCGGCGGTGGTCTAGCTTTCCCGAAGGAGGAAAGGAGGTGAGGCAGCAAATGCAGATACGGATGGTCGGTTTGTACTGGTCTTTGGTGAGTGTTGTGGAGCGGGGCCGCCAAACGCTGCGCGGCGAGCGTGGCGCGACGATGTTGGAGTACGCCTTGCTCGGCCTGACGATCGTGGTCGGAGTGTCCGCGGTGGCAATTTTACTGCGGAACCAGATCCGCGCCGTGCTCAACCAGATTATCACTGCGCTGACGGGCACTCCCTGATTCCAGTAGGCCGGGGGTCCGGCAGGCCCTTTTTCAGGGCTTGCCGGACCCCCTTTTGTTTTCCGGCGGGGTCTTCCTGGTCGGTCCTGTTTGATGGCTTGAGGATGGAGGTGGTGACGTGAAACAGCTTATTCGTTGCCAGCGCGGTTCCGCCATGGTGGAGTTCGCGCTGGTGATGCCAATCGTGCTGGCGGTCGTCTTGAGCACCTTCGTGTTCGGGCTGGCGATCAACGCCAAGATAGTCGTATCGTCCGCTGCCCGGGAAGGCGCCCGCTACATGGCGGTGGTCAACGACCCGCACGGCGCCCGGGTTCGTGTCGAGGACGTCATCCGGGGAGGCGGCTTGCCGCTGCACCATGGTGGGGACGTGCTGTTTTCCCCCGGGTCCGATATTGTGATCTCTTTCCCGCACCCCGGGCTTGTCCAGGTGGCCGTACATTACCGGCAACCGTCGCTGGTGCCGGGTTTGCCGGCACTTTTGGGGGGATCGCCGTGGTCCAGGTTCTTCGCCCTCACCGGGCGCGCCTTGTTCCGAGTCGAGTGGTCTCCCTGATCCGGGAAGAGCGTGGCGCGGTCCTGTTGACCTTCGCTTTGTTCCTGATGGGCTTGCTCCTGATCACGTCCTTGGTCGCCGACCTTGGCCGGGTCCATCTGGCCCGGGCGCAGGCGCAGGGCATGCTGGACGCCGCCGCGCTTGCCGGCGTGGCGGAAGCGTCCTATATCTCCGAAGTCGTCGCGACCGAGTGGGTGCGCGAGACCTACTGGGTCTACGTCCTCATAGGCCATGACGAGCACGGCCTGCCCGTCTGGGAGTGGCAAGAGCGCGAGTGGTGGTGGGAACGGTGCGCCGTCGCGCGCGTGCACGCCGTCGTCGACGCAGGCCGCGCCTGGGAAGTTGCCCGCGACGTGTTTGATGCCAATGCGGCCTTGCTGGGCGGCGCCGGCGTTCAGGCGGCGCTGGTCGGGGCGCGCATCCTCGGTTCCGACCCCTATCCACGTTGGATCCGGCAAGGGGAAGTGGGCGAGGACGTTACTGGCCGCCCTGGCGCCTCTTTCACCTCCCAAGACGAGCTTGAACTGCAGGCTCAGGTGACGGTACGGTTTGTCCTGGCCGGCCGACTGCTTGCCGCCTTGGGGGATCCGGGGCGCGGCGTCCTGACCATGCATCAGCGGTCGCGCGCCCGAGCGCATGTGCGGTAGACCGGGCGGCCCCCTCTGATGGGTTGAACGAGAAGGGTGGTTAGAAGATGTCCAAGCTGGCCGTGGCGGCGACCGTCGCGATCCTCGTCCTCGCATTGAGCGCCGGCCCGGCGCTGGCATGTCCAAGCGGCTGGGGCACTTACTCGTCCACATGGGGCGACGTGTCCTCGGGTCACTGGAGCTTTGAATACATCCGGGTGGTGGCTTCGCCCGCTGTTGCCTGGCAGTCAGGGGAGTCGTTCTGGGTCGCGTGGCCCCCGCATATGCAGGGCTGGCGCTTTCATTACCATCCCGCCTCGACGCTCGAACACGGGCACTGGCGGGGCGGCGTCAAGCGCGCCTTCGCTTTGAGCCTTCCTTGCGCGAGCGGCGGCTCGATTACGCGCGCGAGCGCGGCCTCCGAGCTGATCCGGGCTGCGGGTCTGGGGTGGGTGGCCGACCAGATGACTCTGGCCCAGGCGCAGGCCATCCTCTCCCAGTTTCCCGACCACGCGGCGACTCCCTCCGGACTCTACCGGGACGTGGCCGTCGCTGTCTGGTACGGGCTCATGCGGGGGGACGATGTCCCCCACGTCGGTCTGCGTCTGAACCCCAACAATAGCCTGACCCGGGAACAGGGCGCCGCGCTGCTCGCGCGCGCCGCCCTCGCGAGGGTTTCCACCGACAGGACCAGCTACTTTCGCACCGAAGCCATTCAGGCCTCCGGTCTGGCGCGGGCCGTCGATCCCATCGTCTCCGAGACCCTTCGCCTGCATCGCGACGACCATGCGCAACTGGCGTCCGCGTCCGGGCGGAGTCATGCGTTTGCTGCTTCCGGCCTGCCGCCCGGCCGCTACTACGCGGTTTACGAGTTCGTGACCGAGCGATCGGAGCGCATCCTGCGGTGGGCCCCGGGGTGGGGCTTTTGGTGGGAGACCGTCATTACCCGCCGCACCTGGCGGAGCGCCCCGGCGGTTTTCAGCGTCGTCAACCGCCTCCCGGCGGTGACCCTGCTGGCCCCGCAAGGGGACCAGACCGACCCTCAGCCTCTTGTCCGCCTGCGCGTGCACGATGCCGACGGCGACGCGGCTCGCCAGCTGCAGGTCCAGGTGGCGACAGATCCCGGTTTTGGGTCCCTTCTGTGGTCGGCGAACCCCCATGTGACCCTGTCTAGCGGTGGTGAGTGGACCGGTCATCCCAGCCCCTTACCTTTGGACCAGACCCTTCATGTGCGTGCCCGCGCCTGGGACGGTCTCGACTGGGGTGCCTGGAGCGCCCACTCTTTCGCGATCCGGCCTCCCGTCCCGCCCACCGTGCAGTGGCTGGCCCCTTCGGGCGGCTCGCGCGTCTTTTACGAGGGCTCGCTGGAGGTTACTTTTTCCGGGACGGTCCAGACCGGCGCCCAGTTTGCCCAGTACGAACTGCAAGCGGCCGTAAATCCCGGCTTCAGCCCCACCCTGGCTCACCGCCTCGCGCCCTATAGCGGAGGCACCGCTCGCGTGACGCTAACCGGCCTGCCGGGAGGGAACCTATGGCTTCGGGTGCGCCTGCAAGACAGCCGCGGCCTGTGGTCTCCCTGGGGGTCTGTCTCCCTCACGCTGGTCGAGGCCGTGTCGCCCGGCGCCGTCCCTCCGCCCGCGTGGCCCGGTGACGGCACGGACCTGGGCGATCCGCAAAGCGCCCGAGAGCGTACCCGGCTGACGCGGTAGGTAGTAAGCAGAGGTCTTCACGACGGGAGGTAAA
>DOZU01000042.1 GCA_003517845.1 Clostridiales bacterium
TCGCCCGACGTGCGCATTAGGATCTAGGCGGAACAGCCGTTCGCCCGAGCGTCAGTCTGCCGGTGAAGGGTGGGAGTATGATGCTGATGACCGATGGCGCGGTGAAGGAGGCCTTGGACCGGGGCAAGCTGGTGATCGAGGGGTTTGAAGCAGCTTGCCTACGAGGGACCAGCTATGACGTCCGTATCGGATCCCAGGTCCACATAAGCAACTCCGAGGAGTCAATCACCTTCGACGATGGGAGGAAGACCGCCCGGCTGCAGCCGGGGGAATTTGCCCTCCTGATCACCCACGAACAGTTCAAAGTCCCCTTGGATATGGCGGCCAACATCGGCCCCAAGACGTATTTCACCCGAAAGGGTCTGATCTTGCTGGCGGGCCTGCAAGTAGACCCCGGGTTCAAGGGAGCACTTGCCTTGGCGGTTTTCAACTCGTCCCCCAAGACAATCGTGCTGGAGCACATGCAAGAGATATGTAGCTTGCAGTTCTTTCAACTCAACTCGGCCGCGACCGTAGCGCCGCCGGTCAACCGGGAGTTGGAGCAAGGGCGCATCCCCCGCGTGGACAAGGATTACTTCCGGGAGCTGGAGACGCAAAGCCTCACCGAAGTCGGCAAAGATCTTCGGAACTTAGCGGCGAACGTCAGTCAGCTCACCGAGAACGTGCAAACTCTTTCCAACAGGCTCACCGAGAACGTGACAACTCTCTCCGGCAACATTGATCAACTCCGCCAGAGCGTTGCTGAGCTTCGCAGCTATTTGGTCTATGCAATGATCCCAGCACTGCTAGGCATCGCGTTAGTGCTGCTAGGTGTCGCGTTCCAGCTATTCTTCCGTTAGCGGAGGCAAATGGCGCTTCACCTGACGGGCGAACTCGTCGAACTGCTCCAGTCGGCGGGATACGCTCTCGTACACCGCCGCGAGGTCAAGTCTCCAGTATACATGCACAATCGCATTCCTCATCCCGGCCATGCCCTTGATGCTGAGGGCATAAGACGGTTCGAGCAGCCCCTTTTCCCCGGCCAACTCGATCAGATTCGTGGTGTCGAGTTGGGCGAGACTGACGCCTTTGGCTGCCAGGAAGTGGCGGCAAGTGTCGAGCACGCACTCCAGGGCGATGCGCAGATGGTGCACGATCAGCTCCCGCGCGTCCCGGTCTGCCTGGAAGTCGTCATAGGATGGCACCCGCCGCCGGAGTTCGGCGAGCCTGCCAACCGCCTCGTCCAGTTGCGACAGATAGGCCTCCACGCGACGCCCATCCATCTTACGTTCTGCCATGGATAACCCCTCCCCAAGGCGTTGTTCGAATCGGGGACGGAATTGCCGGCGGAAATGCTGGAAGTCCTCGTACTCGAATAGGGCCTCCTGAAGGAAGTCATCCAGCACGCGGGGTTCGGCAACATACAAGGGGGAACCCGCCAGGGCAGCCCGGAGCCGGAGCGAGGGCCCGCACCGGTCAAGGACCACCAGGTCTAACCGCTCTTCCGGGACAAGCAGGATAACGTGCAATCGCTCTTTCAGCCCCAAGTAGACCGCGAAGTCATAGCGTTCAAAGGACACTGCGATATCCAGGTCCCGCGCTTGGCCCGGCGACCCGCCGTCCAAGACGGACCCGAAAAGGAAGGCAAGCTGTACGCGGGCTGCCCGAAATGCTTCTGATAGCCTATCGGTCCGGGCCAGTACCTCCTCTAGAGTCGATGCCATGCCAGCCATGACGCCTCCCCCCAAAGCGGAATTCTGCCCCGTCCCCCGGACCTCCTCCGATTCGCCCCGGGGAACCCCCGCAAATCGACGCCTCGTTCCGATATATTAGAAGGCCGGGGGAAGGGTCCCCGGCACGCGGATGGTGAGGAGTGATGAGCAATGCGCCGTACCGTGGCCTTGATCATGGTGGCCAGTCTCGTGTTGGCACTGGCCGGCGGGTTCGCGCACGCCAGGGGCCCGGATAGAGAGGACAGGGACCGCATACCTCCCGGGCAAGCCCGGAGGTTGACAGCGCGGGAGCGGACCGAGTTTCGGGACGCGGGCGAGGCGGAATGGGCCGACAAGCACATCCGCAAACTGGCCCTCAAAGAGGTCTTCCGGGGGTTCGAGGATGGTACCTTCCGGCCCAATGGTGCCGTCAACCGGATGGAACTGCTCACCTTGGCGGTGCGGATGCTGGGGCGGGAAGCAGAAGCCCAGGCCCGCATGGATGAGCGGCTGGACTATGCCGATTGGGCAAGCGTCCCCAAGTGGGCGGTCGGTTACCTGGTGGTAGCGCATGAACAGGGCTTGCTTCGCGACCTCCTGCGCGAGGATGGGCGGACCTTACAGGTGAATGCCCCGGCTACCCGCCTGGCGGTCGTCGTGACCATGGTTCGGCTCATGGGCGTGGCGGACCGGGCGAGGGAGTTCCCTGGCGGCGACCTCCATTTCCGGGATATCGAGGCCATTCCCGTCTGGGCCAGGGGATTCGTAGCTTTGGCCATTGAGGAGGGCATACTGCGAGGCTACGAGGACCGCACTTTCCGGCCCAACCAGCCGGTGCGCCGGTCGGAGATGGCCGCCCTCCTCGATCGCGTGGAGGAGTGGCTCGACGACCGGGACGACGATAGAGACGACGAAGATGAGGATGATGAAGACCGCGAGTTCGAGGGCACCATCGTCACGGTGGTGACCGGCCCGCAGCCGAAGATCACGGTCGCCAATGCGCGGCATCCAGATGGCAAGACCTTCCGGGTGGACGCGGGGGCGCTCGTCTTCTTGAACGGCCGGCGAGCCACGCTCGAGCAACTGCAGCCAGGCGACAAGGTCGAAATCATCCTTGACGACGACGAGGATGATCTCGCCATCTTCATCAGCGCCGAGTTCGAGACCCGGGAAGTCGAGGGCGTACTCGAGACCGTGGCCGATGGCAGGCTGACGCTCCTGATACAGGGCAAGTCGCACACCTTCCCGCTTGACCCGGCGGTCAAGGTGTTCGATGAGCACGGCAAACTCCGGGACTTGAGCTACCTGAAGGCCGGGCAGCAACTGGAGGTAACGCTGGTCCGGGGCGTGGCAGTGAAGGTGGAAGTAGAGGAGTCGGACGAAGAAGCCAAACTGGCGGGCATCGTCGAGCGGCTGGCCGAGGGGACGATCACGTTACAGGTGGCCGGAGCATCCCGGACCTTCCCGCTTGACCCCGCGGTCAAGGTGTTCGAC
>DOZU01000153.1 GCA_003517845.1 Clostridiales bacterium
CGCTCGAGTTCGGCGGACTTCCGTTTGAGTTCGGCGGCCTCTTTTTCGGCCCAGGCGACCTCGCGGCTCAGGCGGGCCTGGCGGTCGCGGAGGGCCGCCAGCGCCTCCTCGCGCAACCTGACGCTTGCCCTCGCGGCTGCGAGATCGCGCGCCTGTTCCAGTTCGAGCCGCTCCGCTTCTCGGGCCGCCAACTCGGAATCCAGCGCCTGCAATTCGAGGAGCCGCCGCAGATCATCGTGCTCCGGCAACGCTTCACCCCCCCGCCACCCACCAGAGTTTCGGCGGGGAGACGGTTTCGACCTGCACCCGGCCGCCAAGGGCCGCCCGCAGCCAGGCCGCCACGCACGGGGCAAACCCCGCTTCCGTGGCTTCAAGACCGGGATCCACGAGGGCCATTCCCCGGGCCGCAGCGGCCCGGGCTATGCTGTGGGGGATGTCTCCGGTCACCAGCAGGTCCGCCCCGGCCGCGACCGCATGTTCCCAGTACTCGGCGCCAGCTCCCGGCACCACGGCCACCCGGGATACCTCGACCTGCGTCCCCGCCACGCGGACGGCGGTCCCCAGGCGGCGCCCAATTTCCTCCACCACCCGCCCCGCCTGGTCTTCGGGGACGACGGTTTCGAGGCGCAACTCTTCGGCCCGTTCGAGGTCCCCCACCTTCCCGGCAAAGGGGCTGGCCCCCTCCCGGGGCAGGAAAGTCCCGGTGCCCGCCACCTGGAAAGTGCAATGGCTGTAATGACCGATGTGCCCCGCCCCTGCCCCGGCGATGGCTTCCCGGATCCGATCCTCATGGCCTTCAGGCACGAACACCGCCAGTTTCAGGTACCGCCGGGGAGATGCCGGGCCGAACGGCCTGGCCTCCTCCAGCCCCAGCGTCTCCGCCAGCCAGTCCGCCAACCCGCCGGCAAACCCCGCATACTCCGGCGGCACCAGGTAGAGAGCGATCCTCCGCCGGAGGAACTGAGGGAGCATCCTCCGGGCAGGGCCGCCGGCTTGCCCGCCAGCGCCAGGATACGGCCAACTTGGCGGCGCCCGATAGGCCGCCAGCAGGGACCCGTCCTCCGTCTGCGCTATTGTCCCCTCATCTACCTCGAAGACCACGACCACCCGGTCAATTTCGTCTGCGGGCTCGCCCACCACCAGGCCGGACGCGTCCCTGGGGACGGCGGCCGACCCTTCAACGAGCCGATCCAGGTGAGCAGCGATTTCTCCAGCCTTCATCGCCGGTCAACCTCCTGTATAGCGCCTCGAGGATCCGGATCTCGCCGGCCGCCGTCAATGCGGCCCCCCTGCCCTGCTCGTCGCTGGATAGAGCCGCCATGGCGGCTACCCGCTGGCGGCGGCCTGCCAGTTCGCGCAGGCGGCGGGGCAGCAAGCGATGACCTCCGGCCAGCAGCAAGGGACCGATCTCCAGGACAAGATCCCGGGACAGCCTCCCGTCCGGCGTGAGCTGGAACGGCTCGACCGGCGGGGAGCAGGCAACTCCATCTCCCGGCCCGCCGGGCACCGCCACCAGCAAGTCGTATAGCCGCCGGCCTTCGTCGATCAGGTCTTCGTCCACGACCAGGAAACGCTCATTTACCAGCCAGGCGCGCAAGCGAGCCGCACGGGTCATGGGCTGAAGGATGAACCGTGACGCCTTGTCCCGGGCGCCGGCCAAGATCGCTACCATCGTGTCCCCGCCCAGCCCGGCGATGATCGCCACGTCCGCCTCCCCGGGCGCCAAGGGGTCCAACCCATGGCCCCGCCGGAGTTCGGCCCGATCGCCGCCGCGCCGGGCGAGATGACGCTGCGCCCGTTCCGCCGGGCCCGGAGCATTCTCGATGGCGATGACGCGGGAGCAACGGCCGGTATCCAGCAGGTACGCCGCCAGATGGCCGTGGTCGGTCCCTACATCCGCCGCGACCTCGCCTTGGACCCGGGTTGTCACCGCCTGCAGTCGGGGGGATAGCCGCATTTGACTCCCTCGCCCGCCGGGTTTTCGTCAGGCCAGCCGGCATTCCCTTGTCGGCCATGTTCTGCCTCGCGCCTGACCAGGCTATCCAAGTGCGGGAGGAAACCCCGGCACGACGGCAAAGTAAAGACGGGGGAGTGATGACCTTGGTCGCGACGCATGGGCAATCCGATCCCTTCGTCGAGGCACGGCGGCACCGCCTGCAAGCCCGGGGCGAAGCCGCGGTTCGCAGCCTGGTCCGTAACGGTTTCTCCGCCCGGTTCCTGCCGGCCCGGGAAGAAACGGTGTCGGCAGTGCTCGAACTCATCCCGGCCGGCGCCCGGGTGGGGTTCGGGGGCAGCCTGACCTTACGCGAACTGAATCTGCCCGCCATCTTGCAAGAACGCGGTCACGAGTTGGTCAATCACTGGATAGCCGGGCTCTCGCCCGAAGACAACCTCCGGATTCGCCGCGAGCAGCTTTCCGCCACTGTCTTCTTGACCAGCACCAATGCCATTACCCTTCAGGGTGAGCTGGTCAACGTGGACGGCATCGGCAACCGGGTGGGGGCGATGATGTTCGGCCCGGGCAAAGTCGTGGTGGTGGCGGGCGCCAACAAGATCGTGCGCGAC
>DOZU01000006.1 GCA_003517845.1 Clostridiales bacterium
TGCCTGATCAACACGGCGCGGGGCGAGGTAATCGACGAAACCGCCCTATACCAGGCACTGGTATCTGGCCGGCTCGCGGGTGCCGGGCTGGATGTATACGCGCAAGAGCCTGTCGATCCAGCTCATCCGCTGCTCACGCTGGATAGTGTGGTCGCGCTGCCGCACGTGGGCAGCGCCACCCGGGCCACCAGGAAGCGGATGGCCGACCTGGCGGTGGATAACCTCCTGGCCGGGCTTGCGGGCATTCGCCCGCCCCATCCCGTCAATCCCGAGGTGCTGGGCGGTTGATGCCGGCGGCGGCCGGTGGTATCATCTTTTCGGAACGGTCGTTACCCCGGGGAGGTCGCGCCGATGTCCAAGGAACGGCAGATCTTGGACGCGGCCCGGCGGGTCTTCCGTGACAAAGGCTACTATGCCGCGTCCATGCAGGAGATCGCCCATGCCGTCGGCCTGCAGAAGGGCAGCCTGTATTACTACATTTCGGGCAAACAGGAACTCCTCTTCCGCATCTTCGATGAGGCTATCGGGTCGATGATCGCCCAACTCGAGAGCATCCGGGCGATGGCGGTCAGCCCTGGGGAGCGACTGCGGCGGGCCATTACCGCCCACACCGTGGCCATCGCCGATCATCCAGACACCCTGGGCATCGTCCTGAGAGAGACGCGGGTGCTGTCCCCGTCACAACGCGACCGCATCGACGACCAGCGGCGCCATTACGAGCGGTTGCTCGAGAGCATCCTGATCGAGGGCATCAAGGCCGGGCAGTTCCGGGAGATGGACCCACGGCTGATCACTTACGCGCTACTAGGGATGACGAACTGGGTCCATCGCTGGTACAACCCAAGCGGTCGGCTGTCGGCGGAGGAGATCGCCGCCATCTTCTCCGACGTGTTATTGCACGGGATAACCGCCGAAGGGGAGGCCGCCAACTCCTGACCGGCCGGCGTCAAGGGCACGGGTTGGGGTCGGGATAGCCGGGGGCGGAAGCATCGTCCAGCGGGATGCCACCGTAGACGGCAAACCACTCGAGAATCCGCCGGATGCGGTCAATGGCCCGTCGCGGCTTGTCGATGTCATGGCGTTCACCCTGATATATCACCAGCCGAGTGGGCACGCCGCGTTTCTTCAGCGAGACGTACAATTGCTCCGCCTGGCTCAGCGGGCAGCGCCAATCGACCTCCCCGGCGGTGATCAGCAGCGGCGTGCGGATGCGGTCCACTGCCACCATGGGAGACATCTTGCGGTAGCCTTCCCAGTTGTGCCAGGGCATGCCCAGGTCGTCCTGCCACCAGCGATGGCAGTCATCGGTGCCGAAAGCCGCAACGTAGTCCCACATCCCGTGTTCGCTCGCCGCGGCGCGGAACCGGTCGGTGTGACCTACCGCCCAGTTGGTCATGATGCCGCCCTGCGAGAAGCCGGTGCAGTAGAGCCGCTCGGGGTCGGCCCATCCCCGGTCCACCAGCGCGTCGACGCCGCGCATCACGTCGTCGTGCTCACGTGGTCCCCAGTCGCCCCGGATCGCGGTACAGAAAGCCTCGCCGTACGAAGTGGACCCGCGGTAGTTGACCATCAGCACCAGGTAACCCCGCCCGGCCCAGTACTGGACATCGAACCGGAACTCCGGCGCATCATAGGCCATGGGACCACCGTGAAGGTTGACAATCAGGGGTGCCCGGCCGGAGGCGGGATCAAAGCCGGGCGGCAAGGCCACCAGCCCTTCCAGCGAGTGGCCGCCGGCGCCGGCGAACGCCACGCGCACGTAACTCGAGGTGAGGCGATCGGCGAGCAGTTCATCGTTCAACCGGGTGAGCCGCAGGGCACGGTCGTCTGCGCCGGGCTCCTCCAGGTCGGACGGGGCCAAGGAGAAGAGATCGGCCCCCGTCTCGGCCCGCCCCAGCACGACCACTATGCGGTCGCCGGCGGCGCATAGACCCTGGTGCCGGACAGTGCACAGCCGGTCCTCACGCGGGAATACGAGTTCGGCAGTGCCCCCCACCCTCACCCGGGCCAGGCGGGTCTGCCCCCGATCGCCCAGGGGGACCAACAGGCTCTCCGGATCGAGCCAGACGGGCGGGCCTATGACCGGCCGATCCAGCCCCGCGGTCAGCACCCGATAGGGGGTCGTCCGTTCCGGCACCGGATAGACGCGAGCATGGTTGGCCGGATCGCCCACGGCGGGTTCGGGCACGGTGCCGCCTATGGTGAGCCAGCCGCGGCCCACGTGGGCGGCCAGATCGGTCACGGGCTCGGCCGCCTCGAGATCGATGCACAACAGGTGGCGTAACCGGTACAGGTTCTCCGGTTCGAGCGAGGACACGAAAGCCAGCCGGCGGCTATCGGGCGACCAGCGGACGTCAGCCGCCCCCGCGTCGCCGAAGGTCAATCGCAAAGCGGCAGCGCCGTCTGGACTCACCGCCCATATGTCGGACCGCAGGTTGTTGTCGGCATCGCCCGTGCGATTGGAGAGGAAGGCGATCCAGCGTCCGTCCGGCGACCAGCGGGGCGCCGTCTCATCGCAAGGGCCGCCGGTCAGGCGCGTGACCGCCCGGGAAGCCGCGTCCACGATGAATAGATGGGTCCGCACCTCATCGAGGTAGCCTGACTGATCGGCCTTGTGCTGGGTCCGGTCCAGCACCAGGGGGCCCTTATCCTTGAAGTCGCCCTTGCCGCGCACGCTCCTCAGGTAGGGCAACTGGGCCAGCTCGGGGTCGCGGGCCGCGAACACGAGACGGGATCCGTCAGGGCACCAGTCGAAGTCGGTGACGCCTTCGCGGGTCCGAGTCAACTGCCGCGGCTCTCCTCCGCGTTCCAGGTCGAAGACCCAGAGTTGGGGCCGGGGCTTGTCGCGAGCGGGCCAATCGGGATCTTCCTCCGGGCCGGTGACGGCGGCAACTACTTCCGACTCGTCGGCCCGCGATGAGATGAACGCCAGGTGACGGCCGTCCGGCGACCAGCGCGGGGAGTTGTCAGCCGTGTTCCCGCGGGTCAGGCGATGGGGCACGCTCTTGCCATCCGCTCCCAGTAGCCACAAGCTGGCATTGTCCTCATTGGCCTTGTGCTGCGACTGATAGACGACGTAGGCCACCCGGCAGCCGTCCGGGGACAGCGCCGGCTGGGCGGGAACCTTCCAGGTATAGTAATCGGCCAACTCCAGCGGTCGCTTCACCCGCCCACCTCGCTTACCCCGGGGCCCGAGCCCGGCGCATGCTGGTCTGTTGATGGTTTCCGTACATCGACGGCCCGCCCGGCCTTGTTATGCACGGGCAAAGTCCGGATGGTGAAACTCACCTGGTCGCCGACGGCGAGGTTGGGCCAGGCATCGTTCTGGACCTCCGTCCGGTGGAAGAAGTACTGACGGCCGTCTTCCGCCCGCGCGAACCCGTAACCATGCTCGAGAAACAGCTTGTCCACCTTGCCCGCCACGTCTCCTCCTTGCGCTTCCTCACCACCCCCGGCATCGTGGGGAGCGGCGGACAGGAGCAGTTCCGTAGCCCGGCGCTGCTCCGCAAACGCCCGGCGACAGTCATCGCAGTAAAAAGGCCGACTCTTGCGCGGCCGGTAGGTGGTGGGGACCCGGCGGTCCCCCTGGTGATGCGGAGACTGGCACTCGCGCAGGACCGACTCATAACGCAATTCGAGGACATCGGCGAGGTCGTTGAGCCAGATGATATCGACGTCCTTGACGCGTTCGCGATCCACCGGATCGGCCAATTCGCGAGCGCAACAACCCTTGATGCTGGCCACGGCCACCCGCTTGCCCAGGCGACGTACTTGCTGGAGAGCGGGCGTGTAGTCCCGGTCCCCGATCACCACGATCGCCACATCATAGGCATGGGGTACGGTTGCGTAGTAGACCAGGCTCGTCGCCAGCGCCACATCGACGCACTTTTCCCGGGGCTCGAAGGGGTGGTCAGGGTCGCGGTCCCGGGGGCGGATGCGGTTGCCGCCGAAGTCGACGGCGAACAAATCCACTTCGTAATGGAATTCCTCGCGCAAGAGGTTGAAGAAGTCGGTCGTCCCCCGGGCAACCGGCTCATCTTGCTCATCATAGTTGCTAGGATATGACCCGAAAAGATGGGTGCGAACGATGTCCGTGTCCGTCCGGCCAAGCCGCTTGGCCAACTCATCGCCGAGCGTCCCGGGGAGCTTGCCGTAGTCGATCACATAACCATCCTTGCCGCAAGTCTGGGCGAGTTGTGGCAAGCTGCGGTACAACCACGAACCATCCACGAAGATCATGACCCGGGTCACGCATCGAGCCTCCTCCTATGGGTCAGTCGACGAATATTTCCACGCGGGCATCCTCGTCCTCAGCCGTCACCTCGATCAGCTTCCCCGACTGCCCGGAACGGATCATCTCCAGCAACTCCTGAACATCCACCCGTCCGCCCGGGCCGACGCTCAACTTGCCTCCCGGCAGGAAGCGCAGGCCTGTCTCGACCAGGCTGAGCGGCAAGTTGACCGTGGCCTTGGAGCGCCCTGAGGATAGATGGGTCACCTTGATCCGGAGCCACTGGCCCCGGGCCGGCTCGCCCTCCCGGCGGGTCTCGAAGGCATCGAGCAGGCGGAGCCCTTCCGCGGCCGAAATCTTTCCCTCCTCGATCATCTTCAGCACCTGCAGTCGATCTTGTTTCAGCTGGACCATCTCCCCGCGTCCCGCCGGCGAATTCACGTCCCCTGAGGCGTCGCTTCCTGCCCGGAACCGGCCGCTTTGCCGTCCGCCTCCGGCGAGTCCTCCCGCAGCGGCGCGGGATCGGGGGCGCCCGCCAGCGCCCGCAACAGCGCCTCCGCCTCGCCGGGAGTGATCTTCCCCTCCTCGACCATGCGGAGGACGCTCAGCGATGCCTCGTCCGGCTCCGTCTCCCGTTCGGGCACCGGCGCGAAGTCAGGGCGGGCCTCGAGGACCACGTTCCCTGAGCCGGTCAGCACTTCAACGGCGGCGTCGGGCCGGTTCAGCACGCCTTGCAGGCAGCCGGGTCCTTCCTCCCTGGTCCGCAGGGGCAGCCGGCAGTCGATGCGGCCGCTGCCCGTCTCCACGCTGAGCCGGCAGTCGCTTGCCGCCGGGATGGCCAGCCGGACGTCCCCCGAACCGGTTGCCACTTCCCAGCGGGCATCGGGCAAGGGATATCCTTCGACGCCCACGTCTCCGGATCCGGTCTCTACTTCCAGGCGACGTGAGGCAACCCCTTCCAGGATCACATCCCCCGACCCGCAATCGAGCTTCAGATCGCCCCGGATCCGGGAGATGCGGACCCGACCGCTCCCCGCCTCCGCCTCAAGATTGCCCGCCAGGTCCGCCAGCGTGAGGCTTCCCGAGCCCGTCTCCAGGTTGAAGTTCCCTCGCGCCCCTTTCAGCGTCACCGCGCCCTGGCCGGCAGCCAGTTCCAGCGCTCCCTGACAGCTCTCCGCGAGGACGTTCCCGCTGCCCGTCTCCACGATCAGCGAACCTGCCGTCTCGCGGACGGAGATATCGCCTTGACCCGTCGCCAGGCGGATGCTGCCCCGGATGCCGCTCACGGTCACCGGCCCCGGGCCGCCGGTCTCGACCTCCAGATCGGCAGAGCGAGGGATCCGGAGTTCCACGTCGACCTGTCGCTCGGCGCTCCACCCTCTGCAGCCGGCCCGGTCAACGATGATCTTC
>DOZU01000073.1:0-156 GCA_003517845.1 Clostridiales bacterium
GCCTGCCGGGCCAGCCTTCCCCCATCCAGGGTCAGTCTGCGTCCGGCGATATTCCGTTCAAAAGCATGCCCCATCTTCGAGTCATAGCCTCCCTACCTCCCGCCTCACCGGCGGAGGTTCAGCTTCTCCAGAAGTGCCCGGTAGCGCTCGACGTCG
>DOZU01000073.1:558-4952 GCA_003517845.1 Clostridiales bacterium
CCGGGAATGGAAGTCGCGCTTGTGTTCTTTCAGGTGCTCGGTGAGATCCTGAATGCGCCGCGTCAAGAGCGCGACTTGCACCTCCGCGGAACCCGTGTCCTTCTCATGAAACTGGTGTTCCCCAATGATAACTTGTTTTTGCTCGCCCTTGAGCACGCCCTTCGCCTCCTGCACCCTTCGCCAATCGTTCAACGCATCACTTCAGGATTATAACCTGACCGGCAGTTCCTGCGCAAATGTCCCGGTCCCTCCGGTCTCCAGGCTCGGGCCCGGGCAACGTCGGCCTGGATCTGGCGGCGGAGTCGCTCGGGCCCGGCGAAGGCTCGGTCGCCCCGCAACCGCGCCAGCAGTTCCACGCGCAGCACCTGCCCGTAAAGCTGCCCCTCGTAGTCCAGCAAGTGTGCCTCCACGCTGACCGGTCCGCGCTCGAAGGTCGGACGGTGACCGACGTAAAGCAGCCCGCGCCCTTCCCCTTGCGGCCCCTGACAGTCCACGATGTATATGCCGGGGGCCGGCAGGGCGGCGTGCGGTCCCAGGTCCAGGTTGGCGGTGGGGAATCCCAGCGCCCGTCCCCTGCCCCTGCCCGGCACGACGCTGCCCACCAGTGCATGACGCCGGCCGAGCAACCGCTCCACCTCGCCGATTCGGCCCGATGCCAGCGCCTCACGCACGGCGCTGGAAGAGACCACCTTCCGTCCCCGACGAATGGGGGGGAATACCCTGACCTCGATGCCGGCCGCCTGGCCCCATTTTGCGAGTTCGGCGACCGTCCCGTCGCCGCCGGCGCCGAAGCGGAAGTTGAAACCCACGAACAGGGCGCCTGCTTTGACCCGGGCGACCACCATCTCGCGGAAGAATGACGCTGCCGGCATCGCCGCCACCTCGGCGTCGAAGGGCAGGGCGATCAGCCGGTCGACGCCAAGTTCCCCCATCAGCGCCGCCTTCTCGGAGAGCGGGGTGAGGATGGGCGGGGCCGTCTGCGGCCGCAAGATAGTCTCGGGATGGGGGTCGAAGGTGAGCACCACCGACACGCCCTCATGGCGGCGAGCCTCCGCGACCAGGGCATTCAGGATCTCCTGGTGGCCGCGATGCACGCCGTCAAACACGCCTATGGCCACCGCCCGCCGCCCGTAGACCGGCAGCTCGGAAGGATCGTGAATCACGCGCACCGCGCCATCAACTCCCGAGGACGACCCGTGGCCACAGACGGCGGCCATCCCCCAGCGACCTCGCCTCGGCCATCGCCAGCAGCCGGCCATCGCCGTCGATGACCTGCACCGTTCCATGAGGACCTCCGTCGACGGTCACTGCGCGGCCATGGAGCATTCGCCGGGCGTCCGCGTCCCCCAGCACCACCTTCGGCCATCCGGTCACTCCCGCTGCCGGCGGCAACAGCCAGCGGGACATGCCTTCTTCCGATAGTTCCTCCAGCGTACACGCGTCTTCCAAGCGGAAGGGGCCGCTTGCCGTCCGCACCAGGAACGAGAGGTGCGCCCCGACGCCGAGATCATCCCCGAGGTCGGCGCACAGGGTGCGTATGTAGGTCCCGGCGGAGCACTCCACGTCCAGCATGGCCACCGCCTGCCTCCCCGGGCGAAACTCGAGGAGGTCGATCCGATAGAAAGTGATGGGCCTGGGCGCCCGGACGACTTCCTCGCCCCGCCGCGCCAGGCGGTACAGGGGCACTCCGTCGCGCTTGATCGCCGAGACCATAGGAGGAACCTGGTAGCCCTGCCCGACGCGCAACCTGATGGCCGCTTCGAGCAATTCGCGGCCGATCGGCGTCGCATCCGCTGTGGCGGTCACTTCGCCGGCGGCGTCCTGGGTGGCGGTCTTCACGCCCAGCGTCATCTCCGCCCGGTAGGCTTTAGTCCCTTCGAGGATATAACGCGCCAGACGGGTGGCCCGTCCGACAGCAAGGACCAGCACTCCTGCCGCGCCCGGATCGAGCGTGCCGGTGTGGCCTATCGTTGCCTGCCCTGACCAGCGCCGGGCCGCGCTTACGGCATCATGGGATGTCATCCCCGGCGGCTTGACCAGGTTAATGAAACCATCGGAACTGACGGCGATCAGGAAGACACCTCCTGCCGGGCCGCCGCTAACACGCGGTCCACGGCCCCATCGGGGCCCGATCGCAGGACGCAGCCCGCCGCCCGCGGATGGCCTCCGCCTCCCAGGGCGCGCGCCACCCGGCTCACGTCCGCCCGGCCCTTGGAGCGGAAGGCCACCCGGGTACGGCCGTCAGCCATCGGCCGAAACAGCATCGCCACCTCCACCCCCTCGAGTGAGCGCGGATAGTTGACGAAACCCTCCACCTCCTGTTCGTCAGCACCGGTCTCTGCCAGCGCCACATCATCAACGGTGAGCCAGGCCATCCGCCCGTCATCGCTCACCTTCAGCGTAGTCAGCGCTCGCGCCAGCAGCCGCAGGCTCGAGATGGATCTCGACTCCCAAACGGAAGATGCGAGCGCTTCGGGCGAGGCTCCCGCCTCCATCAATTCGGCGGCGAGCCGGAAAGTCCGAGGACTGGCGTTCGCATAGCGGAAAGACCCGGTATCAGTCATGATCCCCATGAACAGGCAGTCGGCCATATCCCGGTCGACCTCGATCCCCAGATCCCGCACGAGTGCGTACACCAGCTCGGCGGTGGCCGACGCGCCGGGATCCACCAGGTTCAGGTCGCCATAGCCGATGTTCGTGACATGATGATCGATGTTGATCAGCTTCTTGGCCCTCCGAGCGAGGGGCCAGGCATCGCCGGCCCGCTCGGGGTCGGCGCAATCCAGCACAATCGCTATGTCCCAGGATTCGAGGGAGACCTCGCCCGTGACTCGGACTTGCTCGGCCATCGGCAGGAACTGGTACGGCCGGGGCACTCGGTCCGCCCCGACCGCCATCGCCCGCTTGCCCAGGCGGCGGAGCGCGAGCAGCATGGCCAGCGTCGCCCCCACGCTATCCCCATCGGGCAACTCGTGGAGGAGGACCAGGAAACTGCCACCTTCGCGCAAGGCGCGGACGATGGCCGGACGGTCGCTCGCGCTCATTGCTGCTCTCCGCGGTCGCTCCGCCGGGCATCGTCGGCCAGAAGCTCGAGGATCCGGGCACCCCGCTCGATGGAAAGATCCAGGCGAAACGACAGGTCCGGGACGTGCCGCAACCGGAACCTGCCCGCAACCTCGGACCGGATGAAACCGCGCGCGCATTCCAGCCCTTCCAGCGTTCGCTGGCGGGCCGCGTCGTCACCCAGGACGCTCACGTACACCGTGCCGCACTTGAGATCGCGGGACAACTCCACCTCCACGACGCTGACCAGACCGGAAACCCGCGGATCTTTGAGTTCGTCCCGCAGGATGTTGCTGATGGCCTCCCGCATGGCCGCCTGCAGCCGTTCCAACCGCAAGCCGCCCCACCTCCCGGCTCAGCCCATCTCCACCTCGTAGTCGCCGAGCACCGCTTCCTCGTCGACTGCCAGGCGACGCACGACGGCGGTCAATACTGCGTCCACATGGGCGCGCTCGTTGGCCACGGCCGCAATCCCCAGCACCGCATGTTGGCGGCTATCCTGGCGGGCCACTTCGGCGATTGCCACATTGAACTCCCGCCGCACCCGCTCCATCAGGCTCTTGATCACGCGGCGCTTGCCCTTCAGGCACCGGTTGCCGGGCAGGGTCAGCTCCACCCGTAGCCGACCTACGATCAAGTAACCTGCTCCATCGTGTAAGCCTCGATCACATCCCCTTCCCGGAAGTCGTTGAACCCTTCCAGGCTGAGGCCGCATTCGAAGCCCTTCTGCACCTCACGCACGTCATCCTTGAAGTGTTTGAGCGATGACAGGCGCCCGTCATGGATGATGGTCCCGTCCCGGAGCAGGCGGATCTTGCTCTGACGGGTTATCTTCCCCTCAGTCACATAGCATCCGGCAACCGGTCCGACTTTCGGGATGCGGAAGATCGCCCGGATTTCTACCCTGCCCTGTATCACCTCGCGGTACTCGGGCTCCAGAAGACCTTCCATCGCCGCCCGCACGTCATTGATCACATCGTAGATGATGCGGTAGGTGCGCAGGTCAACGCCTTTCTCCGTCGCGAGGACACCCGCATCGGCCACCGGACGCACGTTGAAGCCGATGACCACCGCCTCGGACGCCACGGCCAGCATGACATCGCTCTCGCTGATGGCGCCCACGGCGCTGTGCACGACGGCCAGCTTGACCGTAGCGCTATCCAGGCGCTCGAGCGAGGCCCGGAGCGCCTCCACCGACCCCTGCGTATCGCCCTTGATCAGCAGTCGCAGCTCCTTCGCCTGTCCACCGGCGATATCGCGGAACAGATCTTCGAGCGCCGGGCGGCGGGTCGCGTCCATCTCCCGGGTCCGGAAGCGGAGCTGGCGCTGAA
>DOZU01000181.1:0-5097 GCA_003517845.1 Clostridiales bacterium
GGGCCGCCCGGCGATCTCTTTACTGACCATATCTGCACCTCCCCCGTTCTGCCACCTGCTCTAACCGTTCCCCGGGGCTCCGAGCTACTTTCCGCACGCCTTCGCCAAAGCCGCCAGTTCGGGATGGGTGACGGTTCCTTCCGCCAGGATCTGTGTCCCGTCAAGCCAAACCGATGAATTCAGACAAATGCCGTCTGCGTGTCCAGCCGCCTCGCCCAGTGCGCCCTTGAACATGGGCCCCTGGTAGCCAAAGCCCCACTCGGTGCTGCCCCACACCCGCTCGTCCTCGGTGCACAGCCCGGTCAGCTTCGCGCCCGGGTTGAACCCGTAGCATACATGGGCCAGGCTGTACATTCGGCGATCGCCTAGCTTCTCCAGCCAACGCCGCAAGATCGCGGCCTCTTCTCCCCCCTTTATCGCCGTGATAATCCCATCCTTAACGACCAGTTGAATGGGCCTCTTCAGGATGCCGAGATCTGCTTCTCCCCCGCCGGAGAAGGATCCATCGAACACTATGGTCCCGTTGATCGTCTTCTCAACGGGGGCCCAGCCGATCTGGCCGACCAAGAAGTGGGGTCCCGGAGTCTCCGCCGTCAGTTCGTTAGTCATGGGTCGGGTCGGGTCGTTCTCGAAGCTCACATCAGTTCCCGCTGGCGTGGTAATCCGCATTTGCCTTGCCTTGCGAGTGAGCGATACCACCTTGTTTTGGAAGGCGGTCTGCGCTTTCATATCTAGTTGGCCGATACAGCGCACTACCTGGTCAGTGTTGAGGCCGCCGAGAAACAGGTTGCGTGTGTGGCCGTTGTTCATCGCCACTTCCCACGGGGTGGAATATAGCAGCCACTGGTTGTTGAATTCCACCCAAGCGTCGGTTCGGGGAATTGCCGCAACAAGTGGGTCGGGCAAGCCCGGGTCGGCAACCTTCCCATAACCTGGCGGGGTGGAGTGCCAGGCGACCATGACCTTGGCCCCGAGGGCCTGACCCGCCTTCGCTACCTCCTCCGCCGGTCTCCACTCATTGACCGAGTCGACGGTGATCAGGAGGCTCTCGCCCTCTTTGACCTGCACCATATCCTTCACGATGACGTACGCCGCCCGAGCCAGTTCAAGGTCCTTCATGACAGGCATGACTCGCTATTCCTCCCTTGCCTGAGTGCCGTCACATCCAGTGCCAAGTGCAAGCAGCTTGGTCATGACCCGGCGTTTGCGGCAGACATTAGCTGCAGCGCGAGTATTCGCCTTTGTGCAAACACCCAGACGTGGGGACGGGCAGTTGTGCCGGCAGCCCAGCGGTCACATGAACCGGCGCAAGGCGAGGGCTAGCATGAGGAGGAAACGATGGGGTTGAGACGCGGGGTCCGAGCCCAGTACTTCGCTGATCTTGGCCAAGCGATAGGCAAGTGTGTTGCGGTGAATGAAGAGCCGCTCTGCAGTCAACCGCGCACTCTCGCGGGATTCGTAGTAGGCATCGAGGGTCTGGAGCAATTGCGTCCCGTGGCGACGATCATGCTCCTGCAGGGGACCGAGGGTGGATTTGATCAGATCGGCAGCCCGCGGGGTTCCCGCAAGCGTCTCAAGCAATTCGAAAGCTCTCAAATCATCGATCGGCAATATGTGGCCGGCGCCGAATACCCGGCGGCCGAGATCGATGGCCCTGCGGGCATCCTCGTAACTGCGCCAGAGCTCTGAAGGGCGGTCCTGGTAGCTCCCGATGCCAATGGTTACGGTGTCAGGACCAACGCCGACTATGGCGTCCCTGATCTTGGCGGCCAACTCTACAGCCCGGGCTCTGGCGCTCTCGACTCTTGCCCCCGTCTCCACGTCGACTAGGACGATAGCTGAGTTGCCGCGGAGCACGAGTACGTGGCTCTGGTTGGCTGCCCGAACCGCCGAGGCCACCAAAGCCCCTTTCTTCCCGGCAAACCCACCTTCCGGCTGGCCTTCCTTCACGAGGATGCACTCGTGCCCGGGCATATCGTACTCGGCTATGACTACAATGTGTTTGGATGCCAGGTTCCACCCGACCAAGTGGCCCCTGGCCAAGAGGACCGGATCTGACTTCACTGTGCCAAAGAGCATCTCGTCCAAGAAGTCGCGTTGCGTTCGCCGCTCGGCCTCCAGGACCGCTCGCTCCTTGATCAGGTGCAGGGCAGCAACGTTGCATGCTCGCACCAGGCTCACGCGGAGCCAGGGATGGGGGGCTAAGCCGCCCAGCCATACCATCATCCACCCGTAGATTGTATGGCCGACCGCGATCGGGCGCGCCAGGACCGTTAGCACCTCGCCTGTTTCCGGCAGGACAACGATAGTTTCCCTGACTGCGCCTTCGGTGCTGCTTGCATCGCCAAGAGCGGGGACAGGAAGCCTGGCCGCCGACCAAAGGCTTCTGAGGTTGGCGCCGAACGCATCATCCGCATCACAAGTGGCAAGCCCGGTAATCCCCAAGTGCTCATCATGGACGCTGACGGGGTTGCCCACTAACTGGTTCAAGCTGGCAGCGATATCTTGCAGCCCCTTGTTCTCCAGCACGAGGGCACTCATCTCGTCGTTGATCCGCAGCGCATACTGCAGTTCCCTAGCCTGTCGATCGACGATTTCCTGGTAGACCGGGTAGATCACGTCGATGTAGGCCACATCGTCGGCGAGCTGTAGCAAGGGAAAGGATAATTCATCGGCTTTCGCGACAACTTCGCTCGCCAGCTCTGGTCCGTATCGTCGCGGGTAGCACACGGCCAGAGCAGCGGACTCTCGCCTGCACATGTGCTCCAGCATCTCAACTTGGCCGCGCGGGTTGTCTTTCAGGTTATAGAAAGCCGTCAACCACAATTCATGGCCACGAAACCAGTGATAAGCGTCCGGCACCTCAATGACGCTTACGTGGCGAACCTCACGATCGAGTCCAGCGTGACCGGCCACCACTGCCGCCTTGGTAAGCGCTCCTAATTGCAGGGCTTCACGCACCGTCAGTCTCATGCGGTTCACATTCAACTTCGCTGTCCGGGAACCTCTTTGGGTCGACGTCAGCAAAGCCCGGTGCTCGGAGACGCTGGCCACTCAGCCTGACTCGTCTCCTGTAGTTGACTTGGGGGATGGTCATCGGGCAGGCATTTGCCCACAGCCGGACAGACTTGGCACCGCAGCTATCACACCGGTCCGACGGACCGACCAGGGCGCCGCAGCACCCACCGGTCGCAACGGCTTGCCGCACACTCGGTGTAAGGGTAAGCATGGAGCCCCCCATGCCCTCGGGGCACCACCGGCCACGAAGACGATAGTCCGCATGCTCGCGACAAACGTCCAACAATGCTCCCTGAGCCTTGCGCATCACCGTCGGTCCTCCTCCCGTGCCGATTCGAGGCGATTCGGGCCTGAGGGGGGGTCTCAGGCCCGAATCGTGGCTGGCAGCGTATCCGGTCAGGTTTCTGAGGAGCACCCCAGGGCAGATGGCGTTACCGCAGCCACCTGTTGAACAACGTCAGGTACATCAGGCGATAGATGTCGGTGTTGTCGACTAGGCCAAGTTCCTCCACCCTTTCGGCGTTCAGCCCTTCGGCGCGAGCCACGATGCCACCGGCGACATCCCCCCTTGAAACCCAGGCCACGGCAAAGGGGAAGGTGTTGCCCTGTCTATCCGGCCCGGAGACGAACGGGTGCGTCCCGGTCCCATCAACGCCATCAAAGGGCGCATGGACAAATCGACCATCAAGTCCGCTGTTGACCGGGCCCTCTCCCACTCTGCCGTCGGCCCAGTCGACAATGCCCTTGCTACCGGCACTGCTATCGGCGGCAACCAGTAGGAGCGTGCGTGGGTGTTGCCAGGCGAAGTCCCGGAATATCCCCAGGGCCTCATCGGCGCGCATGCCCGCCTCAAAGGAACCGGCGGCATTGGCGGCGTTGGGAAAGTTGTCCGTCCCTTCTTCCTCGGCCACCATGAAGAAGCCGCGCCTTGCCGTTCTCGGGTTGCGGGAGAGCACTTCCAGCGCCGCCGCGGACATCTCGGCAATGGTCGGTGCGGTAGGCACATAGAGGGGAAGCCCGGCGGTACGCAGCGCTTCTTCAGTCTGGTCATTGAAAGTGTGCGCGGAAGCGAACACCCCTAACACCCTCGTGGCGGTGCTGGGGAGCGCCTGCAACTCTTCGCGGGTATAGACAACGGTATATCCTAAGTCTCTGGCGCGCTGGATGAGGTTCAGGGTGTCCGTGCGCGCGCCCGGTCCGTGACGGCCGCTGACGCCCGCCGGCAATAGCCATCTTTCTCCGCCCCCGAAGATGACATCAACTCCGGATTCCACGACCTGCCTCGCGATCTCTTGATGATTGCCGCGGTCTTCCACCGAGGCGACGAAGGCAGCGGTACCTGGTTCGGTCAGGGAACCGGTCTGAATCAACGCGGTCGCGAAACCCGCCCGGATGGCCTCTTCCATGATGCTCATGGGTTGGCCGGAACGGGCGGTAATCGGCACATCGCCGTCGAGACCGAAGCTGTCGCGAGCTACCTTCACGCCATAGGCATGAGTGGTGGCCCCTCCGTGTGAAGAACCGGTCAGACTGTCCTTCATATGCCCGGCGTACGTGGCGGCATATGGCATCCTGTCCCAATTCAGCGTGCCATCAGGCCCGACGAACCGCAAGCGCAAGGCGTCCCAGTGGCTTAGCCCGTACCCATCGGGGTGGAAGAAGATGACATTCCGCGTTCCCCCGCCGACTGCTGCCGCGACCTCGGCGGATAGAGGCACTAACAGCGACAAGGAGCCCAACAAGCCCACGCTCACCATGATCGCCAACATCTTCTTTGCCTGCGTCCCGATGTTCACCCGCCCGTCCTCCTTTTCTTCGCCCTGCGTATTCGGGATGATCATCCCTGTGAGTAACTATAGCCGTGCCATGTAAAGCGATGGTAGTTGCCGCGTAAAGGATGCTTGAGAGTTGGCTTCTAGCAGATACAGCGGCTAAGGCCATGGGGCAGGACGAGGATTAGCAGGCCGAGACCACCATGCCCCTCGGGACACCCCGAGGTGTGAAAACGGCGGGGATCCGGTAGACCCCGTCTTCGTGGTGGGGCAGCTCGGGAACCATTCGCAGGCAGGGGGGGGGGTT
>DOZU01000181.1:5429-7597 GCA_003517845.1 Clostridiales bacterium
GCGGGTTCAGAACCCGCCCCTGCCACGTTATAGCGGACTGCTACCCGCGCGCGTCCTTGAGCGCCCTCGTCCACCAGAGAAGCTGCAGAATCATCATGTCCGCGGCTTTCTGCAGCTTGGTGAAGAGCTGCTGCGCGTCCGCCTTACCGAAGAGTACCGGGAAGTACTGCTCTCCGGGAATGTGGACGGCGTTGCGGATCGGCGCCATCTGAAGCTCGACGGCGGTGAGGCGAAGCTGTTCGATCGCCCGGGCCCCGCCAACCGAGCCATAGCTCACGAATGCCACCGGCTTGTTGTTCCATTCCTGATATACCCAGTCCATCGCGTTCTTCAGGACGCCTGAGGTGCCATGGTTGTACTCGGGAGTCACGATGACGAATGCGTCGCCCCCGGCAATCTTGGCCGTGAACCGGGCGACAGCCTCGTTCTTATACGGCTCTTGCTTTACGGACGGCGTGACCGCTTCGCTGAAGAACGGCAAGTCATAGTCGCGCAGGTCGAGTACCTCGACCGATACTCCCGCGTGCTCCTCAAGTTCTCCGGCGATCCATTCGGCCGCTTTGTCGGAGAAGCGGCCCTCACGGGTGCTTCCGGCTATTACCTTGATGTTGAATGGTCCTTTCGTAATGCCGTCGCTCATGTAATTCCCCTCCCCCGCAATCACATAATTCCTCCCGGGCACAATCGGGTAGGCCGCATTCAACTTCGTCAGCCCGTGGCGATCGCCTGCCCTCATGTTATACTTTGAGCATGAATGAGGCAAACAACAACCCGACGCTCACCGTCCATCGGGCGGCTAGCCGCGGATCGGGCGATCATGGCTGGCTCTCGACCCGGCACAGTTTCAGCTTTGCCGACTGGTACGATCCGGGCCGCATGGGGTTCGGCACGCTCCGCGTCCTCAATGACGACAGGGTGACTGCCGGCCACGGGTTCGGCACGCACCGCCACGACAACATGGAGATTGTGAGCATCGTAACGGGTGGGACCTTGGCGCATGAGGACAGCGTGGGGAATGCGGGTTCGCTTGCGGCCGGAGAGGTGCAGGTCATGTCGGCTGGCAGGGGCATTCGCCATTCCGAATACAACGGCGGCAAAGGCGACCTTGCATTTTTCCAGTTGTGGATCATCCCGGACACGCCGGACGTCACACCTCGATATGATAAGCGTGCATTTCCCGACGCAGGACCGGGCGAGTTACTCCTTGTTGCTCCGATGGGCCACACCGAGGGCTTGAACATTCATCAGGACGCGTACCTGTCCCGGCTCACGCTTGATGCCGATCATCCGCTCCAATACGCGCTCAATAAGCGCGGCCACGGGGCGTATTTTTTTGTCATTGAGGGAAGCGTCATGATTGCTGGAGTGCACTTGGGGCCGCGCGATGCGGTCGGCGTGGAGAATGCGGATCGGGTCGGTCTTTCCGCGAGCAGGAAAGCGGTCGTGCTGGCCATCGAGGTACCGATGCGCTAAACGGCAACTACACGCAAGTGACAGGAGCTTCTGCTAGTCGATGGCCTGCAGCTGTCCCTGGGACACCTTCCCGACCGCAGTCAACTTCGCCAGACTTCGGTCATCTCCCTCGCCCCCAACACCTCTTCCGGCACTCTCCTGCCCGACACGAGCATTGCCGCTATTCTCTCCGCGAGATTCGGACTCAGCCCCCGCACGAGTTCCCTCGCCCTGTCCGCCGTCCCTCTCCGGCCTTCTCCCGCCGGCCAGCCAGCCGGATACCCCAGTTCCGCCGCCGCCCGCAGCATGGCCCAGTAGAGCTTCTCGGCTGGCTTCACCTCCGGCAGCCCGACGTCCCGCGCCACATCCCGCACCGCCACCGCGATCACCAGCCCGGGTTCATCCAGGTCCCCCACGCAGTCCAGCGACTCGATCCGGCGGCCAATGGTCAACAAATGCCGCAGCGAGGCCGGCAAGCTCCGCCCGCCCCCGTAGACCACCAGGTCATACGGCCGCTCCGGCAGTTCGGCCAGCGCGCGGCGGGCGACGGCAAATGGACCCGCATTCTCGAAGATCACCGCCCTGCCGCCTCCCCCGACCGGTTCCCAGGCCAGCGGCAGCACCTCCGGGACGCTGTGCAGGCTAGCTGGGCGGCTCAGCAGGTGTACCAGCGCTTTTGCTGCCTCGTTCCGATAGGACTCGATCGTGAGGAACTT
>DOZU01000067.1:0-467 GCA_003517845.1 Clostridiales bacterium
TGGGAGCCGTACCGGTCATCTTCGAGGTGGAGCGGGAACTCCGGGCCGCCCTGCAGCGGGCGGCCGAGCGGGCCGGCTGGGCGGGGATGGCCGCGGCGGCCACCGTCGAGGTGCCCCGCGATCCCGCCCACGGCGATTTCGCCAGCAACCTGGCGCTCGCCATGGCCGGCCGTCTGGGCAAGCCGCCCCGCCGGATCGCGGAGACCTTGGCCGAGCAGTTCGAGATCCGCGGCACCCGGGTGCGCAGCCTGGAGGTAGCCGGCCCGGGTTTCCTGAACTTCCGCCTGCGCCCGACATGGCTGGGCGAAGCCGTGCGCCAGGCGCTCGAGCAGGAGGGAGCATACGGCCGCAGCGACGCCGGGGGCGGACAGAAGGTGCTGGTGGAATTCGTGAGCGCCAATCCTACCGGCCCGCTGGTGCTGGTGGCCGCCCGCGCCGCCGCCGTCGGCGACGTGCTCGCCTCCGCC
>DOZU01000067.1:812-6902 GCA_003517845.1 Clostridiales bacterium
TGGAGTGGTCGGGCCACCGGGCCGAGCGGGAGTACTACGTCAATGACGCCGGCCGCCAGGTGGAACTGCTGGCCGAATCGCTGGAGGCGCGACTGCGCCAGCAGCGGGGCGAGCCGGCCGCCATCCCCGATGGCGGCTATCCGGGCGAATACCTGGTGGACCTGGCGGCAGCGGCCCTCCGCGACCTGGGACCCGCCATCCTCGATTCCCCGGACCGCCGCGACCTCCTGCGGGAGTATGCGGTCGAGCGTATGGTCGCTTCCCACCGCTCGGAGCTGGCCGCCTATGGCGTACACTTCGCGACCTGGTTTCGGGAGGCGGCCTTCCGTACCGGCGGCCGCGTCGCGGAAGTCCTGGACCTCCTGAAACGCGGGGGTGCCATTTACGAGCGGGAAGGCGCCCGCTGGTTCGCTTCCCGCCGCTACGGCGACGACAAGGACCGGGTCCTGATCAAGTCGGACGGGGAATACACTTACCTCCTGCCCGACGCCGCGTACCATCTCGATAAGCTCCGCCGCGGGCACGAGCGGCTCATCAACCTCTGGGGCCCCGACCACCACGGCTACATCCCCCGCATGCAAGCGGTGCTGCAGGCTTTGGGCTACCCCCCCGGCACGCTGGAAGTGCTGATCGTGCAGTGGGTGCGCCTGTTGCGCGGCGGCGACCCCGTCCGCCTCTCGAAGCGGGGCGGGGTCACCATCCTCATGCGCGACCTGCTGGAGGAGGCGGGCACCGACGCCGCCCGCTTCTTCTTCCTGCTCCGTTCCCACGACAGCCCCATGGACTTCGACCTGGACCTGGCCAAACTCAAGGCGGCGGAAAACCCGGTGTACTACGTCCAGTACGCCCATGCCCGCATTGCCAGCATCCTGCGCGAGGCGGAGCGCCGGGCTATCGCCCCCGACCTCTCCCGCCTGGAGACCTTGTCTGAGCCTGCGGAGTTGGCCCTGGCCCGCAAGCTGGCCGACCTGCCGGCGGAGGTGCTGACCGCGGCCCAGCTTCGCGAGGTCCACCGCTTGACCCGGTACGCCACCGACCTGGCCACCCTGTTTCACAAGTTTTACGATACCTGCCGGGTGCTCGGCGATGATCCGGAAGTCACGGGAACGCGCCTCGCCCTGGTGCAAGCTACCCGCATCACCCTGGGCAACACCCTGAGTCTGCTGGGGGTGTCGGCCCCCGAGCGGATGTGAGATTGGCCGAGGAGGTGGGACCGGTGCGAACGCTGCTGGGCGCGGCCCTCCTGATCGTCTTGCTCGCCTCGCCTGCCGCCGCCTGGTCGATCGCGATCGAAGGTACCGAACTGCCGCTCACCGCCCCGCCCCGGGCCACCGAGGACGGCCCCTACCTGCGTTTCGGCCCCTTCCTCGCCGGCCTGCGCCTGGCCATCGCCTGGCCCGAGCCTCACCGACTCGAACTCCGCCGGCAGGGGACGACTCTCGCCCTGGACCTCCCGACGGGCGAGGTATGGCGGGACGGTGAGTCCTGGCCCCGCCCCGGCGCCCGGATGTTCGACGGCCAACTCTATCTGCCCCTGTTCACGCTGATGGAGGCCTTCGACCTGAGCAGGGAAGGACGCCAGGCCCCGCCTCAGCCGCCGCTCGAGATCCACCTCCTCGGCCGCTCCGTCCTGATCCGGACCCCGGGTGGCCGTTCCTTGCTCCTGGACGCCGGACCGGAAGTCACGCCTGAAGCCCTCGGGGATCTGGGGGTGGGACGGATCAATATTCTCGTAGTCACCGCCGCCGAGCCCGGCCGCACCGAGAACCTGGGTCAACTGCTGCGCCGCTTGCCCGTGGACGAGGTGTGGGACGCCGGCTACGGTCCCGGACGCCTGGCCGACCTGCCTCCTGGCTACCGGCTGTTCCTCGAGGAACTGGCCGCCCGCGGCACCCCCTATCGCCTGGCCCGGGCGGGCGAGCGGGCGGAGCCGGAACCGGGCGTAACCCTTGAGTTCCTGAGCCCCCGGGGCTTCCGCCCCCGCGCCGCGCAGCACGCGGTGGCCGCCCGGCTGGTCCACGGCGAGACGAGTTTCATCCTGGCGGGAGCCCTCGACGACTCCGCCCTCGCTCGCGTCCGCGACTGGCTGGGAGACGACGATCGCGCCGATGTCTGGCTGGTGGGAAGTCCCCCCGACCCCGTCCCGGCCGCTGCTCTGGTTTTGGTGGGACCGCAGCAGGTCCGGTTCCGGTCCGACGGGACCCGCCTGGAACGCCTTCCCGACCGGTAGGAAGCCTTCGCTCGACGCTGCCGGAAATTCGGCGGCAGCCCTTGCCGTCCCGCGCTTTCGGGTATAAAATGGCTTCGGTGAAACTGCCGAGCGAGGTGAGGGCGATTGGGCGAACTCAGCTATCAGCTACCCAGGGATACCGTGGGCGATGTTGCTTGTGCCTTGCTTCGCCAGCGCGGAGAGCCTATGCCCATCAAGGAACTCCTGCCCGCCATAGCCGCGAGCGGCCTGGTCCGGGCGGAGACGCCGGCCCGCGCTGCCGCCATCATCCATACCGAGATCAACCTGGACGGCCGGCTCACCCACCTGGGGGGCGGCATGTGGGGACTGCGCCAGTGGTCGTCGCGTCACGACCGCGATTCCCGGCGCGCCTCGGCCGCCGTTGAGCCGCCGGAAGGCGAGTTCCTGCCCCAGACGGAGTGCGATCCGGGAGACGCCGATGCCCGGGGCGCCTACGATGAGGGTTGGCCGGAGCACGGCGAGCGCTGGGACGAATGATGGGCCGATCCCGCCGGCAGCCTATCCCCGGGGGAGGAGCCGATACTTGTATATTCCCGCACCGCTCTGGGCGGAAATCGATCTCGACGCCATCACCCACAATGTCCAGCGGGTACTGAAGCTCCTCGCCGCCGGCCGCGAGCGGCCGCCCGCACTCATGGCCGTCCTCAAGGGGGACGCGTACGGGCACGGGGCGGTGGCGGTGGCCGGGGCGGTCCTGGCGGCGGGCGCCCAGTGGCTCGGCGTAAGCACCCTGGCGGAAGCGATGGAGCTGCGCGAGGCCGGCATCGAGGCCCCCCTCCTGGTGTTCAACCCGCCGCTGCCCGACGAACTCGCCTCCTTCCCGACCTATCGCCTCACCGCCACCGTGGCCGACCTGGCCGCCGCCCGTCAGCTTGCCCCGGCCTGCCACCTCCAGGTGGACACGGGTCTGGGGCGCTTCGGCGCCGATATCGCCACCGCGGCCGCCATCCTGGCCGAGCAACCGGTGCAGGGGATCTACACCCATCTGGGGGTGTTCGACCTCCCCGAGCTGCGGTTCAGGTTCACCCGCTTCCGGGAACTGCTCGACCGGCTGCAGGCCTCCGGCCATCGCCCGGCCCTGGCCCACGCCGCCGCCAGTTCTTCCCTGTTGCTCGAACCCGCCACCCGACTCGACCTGGTTCGGGCGGGCAACCTCCTTTACGGGGTGTGCCCCGAGGGGTGCGTTCCGTCGGGCCTCGACCTCCGCGACGTCTGGCGGTTGCGGGCGCGGGTGGTCGCCATCCGCCAGGTGCCCGCGGGCGCCCGGGTGGGCTATGGCGCTGAACACCGGTTTCGGCGGCCGGCGCGGGTGGCGGTGGTGCCGGCCGGCTTCGCCGACGGCGTCGGGCTCGAGCCGGCGGGCCGGATGGATCGACCCCGGGTGCTCCTGCGCCGGCTGGTCCGGCTCATACTGCAGCGCGCCGGTTACGCGCTGCCCCCGGCCAACGGCGGGGTGGAGATCCGCGGCCGTCCCGTCAACCGGGTCGGCCGTCAGGGGATGGCGCACACCCTGGTGGATGCCACCGCCTTCTCCGACCTCACCCCCGGCGAGCCGGTGACCCTTTATGCCCGGCGGGCCACGGTGAACGCCCGGGTGCCCCGCGTGTATCTCCGCGACGGATTGCCGGTGGCGGCCCGAACCGGGGTGCCCCGTCCCATGACCCTCATCGACGACGTCCCTCAGCGAGGTGAGACGCCATGACCCGGCTGGCCCTGACCGATACGACGCTCCGCGACGCCCATCAGTCTCTGCTCGCCACCCGCATGCGGCTCGAGGACATGCTGCCCATCGCCGAGAAGCTCGACGCGGTCGGCTTCCATTCCCTCGAGGTATGGGGCGGCGCCACCTTCGATGCCTGCCTGCGGTTCCTGAACGAGGACCCCTGGGAGCGGCTGCGGGCCCTGCGCCAGGCCATGCCCCGCGCCCGCTTGCAGATGCTCCTCCGCGGGCAGAACCTGGTAGGCTACCGCCACTATCCCGATGACGTGGTCCGCGAGTTCGTCCGCCGCTCGGCCGACAACGGCATCGGCGTCTTCCGGATCTTCGACGCCCTGAACGACCCCCGCAACCTCGAGGTGTCCATGGCAGCGGCCGCCGCCGCCGGCGCTCACGTCCAGGCCACCGTGTGCTACACCACCAGCCCCTTGCACGACGTCGATCATTTCGTGGACCTGGCCCGGCAGTTCGCCGCCATGGGGGCCCACTCCATCGCCATCAAGGACATGGCGGGCCTCATCACCCCCTACATCGCCCACGAGCTGGTGTCGCGGCTCAAGGCGGAACTGGGCCTGCCGGTCCAGTTCCATTCCCACGACACCACCGGCCTGGCTTCCATGGCCTACCTGAAAGCGGCCGAGGCGGGAGCCGACGTGGTCGATACCGCCATCTCTTCGCTATCCGGCTCCACCTCCCAGCCGCCGGCCGAGTCCATCGTGGCCGCCCTGCAAGGTACGCCCCGCGACGCCGGGCTCGACCTCGAACTGCTGGCGGAGATCGCCGATTACTTCCGCAAGGTCCGCCAGAAATACGCCGCGTTCGACGTGGGCCACCAGCTGGACGGGCGGATGCTGATCTACCAGCTGCCCGGGGGCATGCTGTCCAACTTCCGTTCTCAGCTCGCCGAGCAGAAGGCCCTCGACCGCCTGCCGGAAGTGCTCGAGGAGGTGCCCCGGGTCCGGGCCGACCTGGGCTACCCGCCGCTGGTCACGCCCTCGAGCCAACTGGTGGGCGCCCAGGCCGTCCTCAACGTGCTCGCCGGCGAACGCTACAAGCTGGTCTCCCAGGAGACCCGGGCCTACCTGAAGGGCCTGTACGGCAAGCCCCCCGGGCCGGTCGACCCGGAGGTCCGCCGCAAGGTCATCGGCGACGAGGCGCCGGTGACCGTCCGTCCCGCCGACTTGCTCGAGCCCGGCTTGCCCGAAGCTCGCCGCCAGGCCGCCCCCCATCTGGAGCAGGAAGAGGATGTGCTCTCGGTGGCCATGTTCCCCCAGGTGGCGCTGAAGTTCCTGGAAGAACGCACCGCCGCCCGCACCCGGGTGGATCAGACGCTGGCGGCTGAGGTGGCGGGCGTATATCCGGCCTGAATGCGGCGGGGAACTTCCATCGCCGTCCGGCCGTCAGAATTCACGCGGAAAACTTTCGGGAGCCGGGAGGAGTTTGCTGAGCAAGGTAGAAGCACAATCAGGTCTACCCGGGGCGTTGACGCCACCGGCAGCTTGTGGTACCATCACCTCAAGACCGGGAGACCAGTAAATACCAGGTGCCAGGATGGGGAGACCGGCAGGTGCCGGGGCCGCGCCTGGCGAAAGTTTCCCAGCGAAAACTGGCGGCACTGAGAGAGATAATATCCGGAGCCAGTTTTCCCCGGCCGAGTTACGGGCTCAGTACGACCAGGGAGGTGAGGGACCACCCCGCCGGGTAGTTGTCTTGGCATTCAGCAAGTCTGATCCAGCCAGAAGGAGGATACGTGGATGCGTAATTTGCGCAAGTTGCTCGTGGTGACCATGATCGTCACCATGGTCGCCGGTTTCGCCGGCATGGCCGCCGCGACGACCGTCGCCGCCCGGCCGTTCACCGATGCCGTGGGGCATGAGTTCGAGAAGGAACTCACCGCCATGCGCGCCCTCGGGATCATGCTGGGCGACNNGACCGGCAGGTGCCGGGGCCGTTCCTGGCGAAAGTTTCCCAACGAAAACTGGCGGTACTGAGAGAGATAAAAGCCGGAGCCAGTTTTCCCCGGTCCAGTTCCGGGGCCGAGTACGGCCGAGGAGGTGAGAGACCACCCCGCCCGGCAGTCGTCTTCGCATTCGGTAAGTCCGATCCAGCCAGAAGGAGGATA
>DOZU01000178.1:0-1446 GCA_003517845.1 Clostridiales bacterium
TATAGTCCACAGGAGACCGACGGTCATCACCAGCTCTCCGAATCCGAGTCAGTCCAGCGAACCCAGGATCCTGCCTCGGCTCTGCGAGAACGCCCTCTCCCAAAGGTCGAGGGGTGGCTTCTTCACTCCGCCTTCGCTCCCCCCACTACTCCAGCCGCCCCCGTCGCGGTTCGCTGCTGATATTGCTTACCAGGACGCGGACTTGGGCAACGTCGACCCCCACTATGGTCCGGACCTGGTTGCGGACCGTCCGCTGCACCTCTTCACTCCACTCGGGCACGCACACGTCCGAGCCGACCACCGCTCGGATGAATACATGGACATTGCCGTCCAGGAGGTGGACCCGCGGTCGGATCTCCCGCACCCCGCGCAACTGCCGGACCACCTTCGCGACCAGGCTCTCCACTGCTCCAAGCGATATCGTCGTCTCGCCCAACGGCCCTTCGTGGACCAGCGACCGCCGCTGCCGCGGCCGGCGCATGCCGTAGTAGAGAAACCGGCTGCTGACCGCCAACATGATGGCAGCCAGGCTGCCGAGAAGCCATTGATCGCGAGGCTCTTGGAGGTAGGACCCCAGGTACAGGAGCGGGGCGGTCCAGCCGAGGAGCACGGCCAACAGGAGCGCGGACAGCAGGGCATTACTGAGGGCGAAGATCGTCAGCACCACGCGGTCGAATACGCCCATCAGCGAACCCTCACCTCTTCTTCCTTGCTTTCCCGGTGGAAGACAACTCCCTGAACATGCACATTGACCTGGACCACGTCGAGTCCGGTCATGCTCTCCACCGCACGTTTGACGTTTTCCTGCACCCGCTGGGCCACATCGGGGATCCGCACGCCGTACTCGACGACGACGTAGAGGTCCATCGCCGTCTCCTTCTCGCCCACCTCGACCCGCGCCCCTCGGGCGAAGGTCTTCTTGCCGAGCATCTCGCTGATCCCACTCACCAGACCGGCGCTCATGCCGGCAATGCCGTCGACTTCGGTGGCGGCGATGCCGGCGATGGTCGCTACCACTTCATCGGAGATCCTCAAGCTCGACACCGCATCCGCATCCGCACTAGCGTCGGGCTCGAATTGCGTGGGCGCCATGATCGGCGATTCACCCCCCGCCCCATGTTATTTGCCGCAGCACGACGGTTATTACGCCCGTGGTACCGGGCCGGTGCCGTTCAGTATTCGTCCAGGGGGGGGCAATTCCTGCCTCCTCAAGGTCTTGCCTGGACGGAGATGTTCTCGGGCCGCACGCCGGCGGTCCGGATGACGACGTCGGCAATACGGGCGACCTCCAAGGGCGCGAGTTCGTTGGCGCGGACGATCACCGTGGCAGCGTCATCTTTCAACACCACCAGGGCATCGGCGAACCCGCGGGCGCGGATGAGGTTCTCCGCATCCACTTCCTGGCCCATGCGCTCGGTGAGCGTCAGCCATCGGGCCGCCGCCTCG
>DOZU01000178.1:1780-3379 GCA_003517845.1 Clostridiales bacterium
GTAACGGCGGAGAAACGGTCCGTGATGGTCGCTTACATACCAGATCAAGAGCGCCACCACGACCACGAAAATCGTGAGTCGCACGAGGCTGTCCCGACCGATTACCATGGGCTCACCTCCTCATCGTCAGGACCTGGATCTTGTGCGGGGCCAGTCCCAGCAGAGCCTGTAAGGCCCTGCTCATCTCCGCCCTCACTCGGGGGTCGGCGCCGCCTTCCACCACTACCACGGCGCCCGTAACCCGGGGCCGGAGCAGGGTGACCACGACCGGCTGATCCTCGCCGCCCTGGCGAGCGAGCACCACCTCTTCCGTCCGGTTGATCAGCTCGACCGTCCTGGTACCGCCGTCGGGATCCCTCTCTTCGGTGCGTTCGATATCCTCGCTCACGTCCTTCCCGAACCGTCGCTCGCTCGTCGCTTCAAGGACGATGCTCACCCTCACCCTGCCCGCTCCCCGGACCATGCTGAGCACCGACTCGAGTTCACCTTCCAGGGTGCGCTCCTCGTCCCGCCAGCCCGCGCCCGCGGGGTGGCCGGCCCTATCTGAGCCGGCAGCCGGCGGTGGCGCGGCGTCCGGGGGTCTCGCTTGCCCACCACCCGGGAATCTCAACAGCGCCAGCCCCAGCAAACCCAGGAGCGTCAGCCGTAGGAGCCCCTCGATCTGGTTCTCCTTGAGGCCCATCCGTAACAGGCGTTCGCGTACCGGTAGGGGCAGAACCCTCAGCCAAAAACCCGACTCCTTCATGATTCCCCAACCCCCTGGTTCAGCGGCGGGTTGCGATCTTCACGTCGTCCCCGGACAGCTGGAAGTGGGCGGTCAAAGCGCTGCGAACGCGCTCCGCCGCCTCCGAACCGCCATCCATCTGAACCGTAATCCGGCTTACCTGCCCGAAATTCGCGGCACGAGGATCCGACTCAATCACCAGGCGCACCGTCGATGCTCCGCTCCCCGGGATGCCGGCGAGCACCCGTTCGGCCTCGGCCTGGAGGGCCCGCCGGTATAGCTCTGTGGCTCGCCGGCGCTGCCCCTCCTCAAGGTCGGCGGGATCCGGAAGCTGGGGGACGCGAACGGAGAGCGACCCTTCCCACCAGCCGTCTTCCCATCTTGGGCCGCCGGCAATCGGCAGCAGCGGGCGGGCGATGGCGATCACCAGCAACAGCCCTGTGGCCAACCGCACGTAGCCCCGGGTGACCCGCAGCGGCACCAGGTGCTCGATCATCGTCACCAGGAACAGCAGGACGATGATCTCTCGAAGCCAGGCGGCGAGCGTCGCCATATTTACCACCTTACCGTAGCATCACCGCAGCATTGCCGGCGCCAAGGAGCGCGGCGAGCGACACCAGAAATACCAGGCACACGACGGCGGCGGCTACACCGATCAGGGTCAGTCCGTTCGCCACCCCGGCGAGCGTGTCCGCGATGGCCTGGACATCAAAGGGCCCCGCCAGGACTGATGCCAGGCGATAGCTGACGGCCAGCGCGGCCAGTTTGGCGAGCGGAAAGACGGTGAAGGCGACGAGCGCCACCATGCCCAGTACGCCCACCGCCATCTTCAGTATCTGGGTCGAGCCGAATACCAGTTCCACCGCATCGGCGAA
>DOZU01000200.1 GCA_003517845.1 Clostridiales bacterium
TAAAGGACCTGAAGAACGAGATTAGCTTGCGCTCGGCACGGCGTGGCTTTGCGGCTATGATGCTCGTATCGCTCTTCGTGACCGCCGGGGCGGCGTTGCTCGTGAGTGCGCTAGCGAGTGCTGTGACTCCCGGGGCCGCGCCGCGCAGTTTCCCCGATACCGAAGGTCACTGGTCCGCCGACCTGGTGGGGTCGGCGGCGGCGGCCGGTTACGTGCACGGCTTCCCTGACGGCACTTTCCGCCCGGACGCTGCGGTAACGCGGGCCGAGGGGCTCAAGCTGGTGGCGGCGGGGTTCGGTCTCCACCCCGCTTTAGGCCCCAGCCCGCCGTTCGCCGATCTGGAAGGCCACTGGCTCACCGGTCACGGCTGGATCCAGGCAGCGCTTGATGCGGGCATTGTCGCCCAGCAGGAGGCGTTTGGACGCTTCGACCCGGATGTGCCGGCCTCCCGTGAGGACCTGGCCATGTGGGCGGTGCGCGCACTCAAGGGCGAAAGCGCGGCGCAGGCGTGGTCTGGTTTGCTCCCGTTCCGCGACGCCCCGGCGGTCTCGCGCGTGGGGCATATCGGCCTTGCCACGCAGAGGGGAATCATCATCGGCTACCCCGACGGCACGTTTCGGCCGCGGGGCGGCGCCACGCGGGCCGAAGCCGTCGCCATATTGGAGCGGGCCCGGCACCTGCCTCCGTTTGACCTTGCATCGCCTCCTGGCGGCCCCGCCGCCGTCCCGCCCGGCAGTCCGGACTGGAGGGGGCGCCTTGCTCCAGACCGGACCTTTCGGGCCGGCGATGTCCTGTCACTCCGCTTGTCAGTGGCGCTGGGGTCCGCGCCGATAACGGCCGACTGGCTGGCCGAAGGTACTGCGGCCGTGCAGGTCCTCGCGGCGGATGCCGCGGGCGCGGTGCTGGAAGCGTCGCTTACGGGCTTTGGTGAATCGCCGGGCCTTGTTCACGTCAGCCGGGTTCGCTACTGGCACGCCGCAGGCGCCTGGGAAATCTCGCAGGGGGCTCTGGACGCCGGGAAAGTAGGTTTCAGCGACCGGGACTTCTGGGCGATGATATTCTTTCCTGGCCCTGTTGGCGCAACCGCTCTTTCGGGTATGGGCGAAACCACGTCTGTGACTACCTGGTTGCCCGGCGAGCCCGGGCCCGCGGGGGCATTCTTGGAAGTCGTGGGGTACGGGGTTGATGAAGGCGGGGCGGCTGTGGCAACCTGGGCTGCTCGCATGCCCGCTCTAGGTATGCAGGGCAGTGCGCAGGTTGATGCATTGCGCCCGTGGACTCGCACGGGGATGCTGGAGCGTCTCCAGGAGGGCCGGTGGGAGAGGTGGCACTGGCACGTGGTTGCCGGGCCGTCTTAGATTCCCTTAGCCGGAGGGGCGGGGCGGCGGAAATGCCCCTCCGGCGGTTCCGGTCCTGCTTGCTAACTGCCTGCGTGCGCGGGAGGAGGTCGCTATGGCCAGGTTTCTGTCCCTTCCAAAGGCGGGCGGTTTGCCCGATCGAGCGATGTCTCTGGTTCGGCAAGAGCGCGGCGCGGTTCTGCTGACCTTCATTCTGTTCCTTACTACTCTGCTCTTGGTAGCGTCTTTGGTTGTGGATCTTGGCCGGGTGCATCTGGCCCGGGCGCAAGTTCAGAGCAAGCTGGATGCCGCCGCGCTTGCCGGCGCCCAGCAGGTGCTCGTCCGCGAGTGGCGCATTGGCGGGCGCCTGGTTTGCGCCTTGGTGGAAATAGACCCCCTCCAGGGACCGGTAATCGCCCGGCAGACGTGGGATGAAAACCTTGCTTTGTCCGGGTTGGGACTGGAGACAGTTTCGTGGCACTCGTACCTCGAACCGGCGCCGCACGCACGGGTGTTGCGGGTCCGCGCACAGGTGCGGTTGCGGATTGGCGCATGGGGAGTCCTAGGCTTTCCCTGGGCGTCCTGGACTGCGCAGGCGGAAGCCGAGCCGCGCCAGCGCGCCGAGAACCCGTTTACCGGGCCTGTTTTCGCGCAAGCCCTCCGCCCCCTTCCCGGGGGCTGGCCGGCTCCTGCGGCGGAGTGGGTCTGGAACTTCCCTCGTGCAGAGGTCACTGCTCCTTCCGGCTGGCCGGTGACGTTCGTCCGCGTGTTCGAGCTTGCAGGGCCTGCACGGGTCACCTTTCACGTGTCCGGGGACGACGATTTCGTGCTCTGGGTGAATGGCCAGAGCATCGTCAGCGGCTCGCGACCTGAGGTGAGGTCGGCGGACCTTGACCTCTGGCGGGGACGGCATGCGGTGGCGGTGCAGGTCACCAACCGGCCCGGGCCGGGTGCGCCGGCGGCCAACCCGGCAGGGATGATCTTGGCCGCCTACGACGATCAGGGGAGCCTCCTCTTTCACAGCCGGGGCAATCTCTCCTCGGCTGCCGGCCGCCCGGCGGACGCCTCTTGGGACTGGAGCAGCTACAGCCCGCCTCATCCCGATTGGGCGGTGTATGCCGACTCCGGTTTCTCCGGAAGCTGGGTTTCAAATCCCCTTGCCCTGGCGGGATACCTCCAGGACGCGGGCTTCACCTTGGTTGGGGGGGCGGCTCTGGGCGCATGGCTTCAGGACCGGGCCTCTGCCGAACGCGGGCCGCGAAGCCTGCTGGTGTTCGCTCAGGACGTCGTGCCCGAAAGCGCCGCTTCCAGCCCGAGCCCGACTGCTCCCGTGCGCCGGTTTCTGGATGCCGGCGGCAGCGTGCTGTGGCTCGGGGACGTGCCGTTTTTCTACATGGGCCGTCCGGGCGGAACCCGCGTTACCTGGGGACTGCCGGGTCTGCAGGGCGTTCTCGGCGTTCTCGACGACGGCAGCCGCTGGGCCGCCACCGGGCAGGCGGTCGTCCCTACGGCCGCCGGCGCCGGCTACGGCCTGGGTGCTGCGCCTTGGTGGGGTACGCCGGCTAGCTGGCGGGCTTTGCACGGTGATTTGTGGGCTCAGCCTCTGGCCACCGCCCCGAACGGGGGCCTCGCCGCCTGGCGGGCAAGTTACTGGCCCAACCCGCCGGAGCCGGCGCTGGGCGGCGGCTATATTTCCGCCTCCAGGCGTCTCAATGCTCCCGGTTTTGTCCGCGTGTTCGACGCGCCGGTAAGTCTTGCCGATCCGGCGCTGCAGGCGGCCAGCCTGCTTGTGGCCGGCCAGATGTTGGGATGGTATTCCGGGCAGGCGCCTTAATCGCGCCCCATGCCCGGCTGTTGGCTCGACCGAGAAAGGGAGGGCGGCCGAAATGATCGTCGGCGTGGACTTGGGTTACGGTTTCGTGAAAGCAGTGAACGAGCAGGACGACAAGATCGTGTTCCCTGCGGTAATTGCGTCCGGGAAGGAACGGTCGTGGGGAAAACTCTTTGACCGCGTTCCGGACGACTATTTCGTAACTGTCCGCCCCGAGAGCGGCTCCCCCGAGGAGTATTTCGTGGGACGGTTGGCCGAATCCAGCGGCCACGTGGTTTCGCGCGCGTTCGATTCTCAAAAGGCTGGTCACCCCACGGAGCGGGTTCTGCTCCTGACGGCCCTGGGGCTGCTGGCCGGCGACGGACCGTGCGTGCTTGCGCTGGGCACGCCTTTGCAGCAGTACACGCCCGCGGCGGTTGCCGATCTGCAGCGGACGTATTCCGGCCTGACGGCGGACGTGGAGGTGAGGTCGTCCGAAGTCAGGCGAACGCGAGTGCAGGTGGCGCGGGTGAGCGTCTTGCCGCAAGGCGCCGCCGTGCTTCTCGGCCTGCTGGCGGATCGGGACGGACGAGTGCACTTGGGCGACGTGCTCCGCTTCGGCGGGCTGGTAGGGTTCGTGGACGTCGGCTATCGGACCACGGATTACCTCCTGCTTGAGGTGTCTCCCCAGGGGCGGGTGCTGCCCCTTTACGAGATGTCCGGCACGCTGGACCTGGGGATGGTCGACGTGGTGAAGAAGCTGCGCGACCAGGTTCAGGACCGGGTTTCCGGATCCTCGGTGGACCTGGTCGCGGTGAACCGCGCCTGGCACGAAACGCGGCTGTTTTACTGGTCCGGCCGCGATTACGACCTCGGCGAACTCGGCCGGCTTGATATGGAGCAGGTGGCTCGCGCCATCCGTGACCGGTTGGTGCAGGCCTGGAGCAATCGGCTGCCGCAGGTGCGGTTCTTGTTCTTGGCCGGCGGCGGAGCCCCGGACGTGCAGCCGTACTTTGACGGGTTCGGCGGCCTACAGTGCCGGCAGATCATGTGGCCCCAGGAAGCGAACGCGCGGGGCTACATGCTTGTCACCAGGTCAGGCGCGCCCGGAGCGGCAAGAAGCCAGGAAGGTTTCCCTGTAAGTTGATCTCTGCTGGGTTAGGCCCCCGGAGGGGACCCGTTAGTGGTTGCTGACAGGCCCCAGGAGGGGACCCGTTAGTGGTTGCTGACAGGCCCC